>JAOUGX010000099.1 GCA_029865385.1 Gammaproteobacteria bacterium | reverse complement strand
TCGACTTTCTCGTGGTTTCCGATCATGCGGAAAATCTCGGGCTGCCGGCAGCCGTCGCCAACGGCGACAAAGAGCTGCTTGCAAGCGAGTTCGGACGCCAGATCGCAAAGATCATGGAACCGGGCACCATCGAGAGCAAATTCGAAGGCTACGAATTCTGGGAACTCGCCTCGCAGACTGGCAACGATCCGCTCGCCGAAACCAACTTCGGCAAGAGCATGTGGGCCAAGGCGACCGAGGCGGCCGAGCGCAACAACGTCCCCGGCCTGTTCACGGCGTTCATCGGCTTCGAATGGACCTCGGGTCCCAACGGCGACAACCTGCACCGCAACATCATCTTCCGCGGCGGCAAGGACACGGCGGACAAGATACTGCCGATCTCGACCTACGACACGGAAGACCCCGAGAAGCTCTGGGACTGGATGGAACAGGCCGAGCAGCAGACCGGCGTGCAACTGCTCGCCATCCCACACAACGGCAACCTGTCGAACGGGTTGATGTTCGACGACACGACCTTCGATGGTCGCCCGATCGACCGCGCCTACGCGCAGCGCCGCATGCGCTGGGAGCCGGTCTACGAGGTGACTCAAATGAAAGGCGACGGCGAGGCCCATCCGAAGCTCTCGCCCAACGACGAGTTCGCCGACTACTACACCTGGGACAAGGGCAGTTTCGGGCCCGACCCCAAGACTCCGGACATGCTGCCGAAGGAATACGCCCGCGAAGCCTACAAGCGCGGCCTCGCCTACGAGTCGAAACTCGGCAGCAACCCGTTCAAGTTCGGCATGATCGGCAGCACCGACTCACACACCGGTCTGTCGACAATGGAGGAAGACAACTTCTTCGGCAAGATTGCCGCACTGGAGCCGACGGCCGATCCGATTCGCTTCTATGAACCACTGGTAGGGCGCTTCTCGGAGAACGACAGTGACAAGACCTTTGCCTGGCAGACCGCTGCCGCCGGGCTGGCGGCGGTGTGGGCGCGGGAGAATACGCGTGAGGCGATCTGGGACGCACTCGCGCGCAAGGAAGTTTTCGCGACCACCGGCACGCGGATGCGCGTGCGAGTATTCGGCGGCTGGAACTTCACGCAAAGCGACCTCGACCGCTCTGACTTTGCCAGGTACGGCTACGACAACGGCGTACCGATGGGCGGCGATCTGGTAAACGCGCCCGAACAGGCCAGTCCCGGCTTCCTGATTCGCGCAGTTCGGGATCCGGAAGGCGCCGACCTCGATCGGGTGCAGGTCATCAAGGGCTGGGTCGACGCCGATGGCAGCACCCATGAACAGGTTTACGATGTTGCCTGGTCAGGCGACCGCGAAGCGGGCGAAGACGGCAAACTGCCGGCGGTTGGCAATACCGTAAACATGGCCGAGGCGAGCTATACCAATGCCATCGGCGAGCCCTTCCTGCAGGTGTTCTGGACCGACAAGGACTTCGATCCCGCCAAACGCGCCTTCTACTACGTTCGCGTCCTGGAGATCCCGACACCGCGCTGGACCACCTACGACGCCAAGGCGTTTGGCGTGAAGCTTCCCGAGGGCGCGTCGGTTGACACGCAGGAGCGTGCCTACACCTCGCCTATCTGGTATTCGCCAGACTGAGCTTGACCCGATGGCAAGGAGCGTCTTGTGACCATTATGTCGAGGCTCCTGCGGGAGCCGTTGCTGCATTTCTTCATCGCGGGAGCCGGCCTGTTTGCCGTGTATACGGCCGTGGCCCGGCCGGGACCTCCGCCGGCGGACGTCATCTCGATCGGGCCGGAACGGCTGAAGCAGCTGCATGCGGCGTACGAAACGGTCTGGCGGCGCGGGCCGACCGAAGCCGAGATGACGGGCCTGACCGAAGACCTCGTCCGGGAGGAGATCTACTACCGCGAAGCGCTTGCCCTTGGCCTCGACCGCGACGACACGGTCATCCGCCAGCGCCTGCGGCAGAAGATGGAGTTCTTGAGCGAGGCCGGCGCCGAGCTTGAGGCTCCGACCGATGCCGAACTCGAGCAATGGTTCACCGCGAATCAGGACGCCTATCGCCGAGAGCCAGAACTCGCGCTGCAGCAGGTATTCATTGGCGACGCCGCCGATGCCGACGATGTCGCTCGCCGGCTCGCCGCGCTGCGCGCCGCACCGGACGCCGATTTCGCCGCGATGGGCATGCGCACTCTGCTGCCTGCGGATCTCGAGCTTTCCCGCCCGCAGGCGGTTGACGGTATCTTCGGCCGGGGCTTCTTCGGCGTGTTACAGGCGCTGCCAACCGACATCTGGAGTGGGCCGGTCACGTCGAGTTACGGGCTTCACCTCGTGCGAATCACCGACAGTCGGCCGGGCAGAACGCCGATGCTCGAGGAGATCCGCGAGTCCGTTGCCCGGGACTGGGACGCCCACCGCGCCACAACGGCGCGCAAGAGCGTATTTGCACGGCTGCGCAGCCAATACCGCGTGTTCGTCGACGGCGCCCCCGCACCGAACCTGGCGCGCGAATAATGCGCATCGTCATAACTGTTTGGTTGACGCTGATCGCGGTCCTGGTGCCGGTTGCCGAAGCAAGAGCGCACGCGCTCGAGCCCGGCTACCTAGAGATGCGTAGCACCGGAGCCGAGCAGTACGCGGTGCTGTGGAAGATTCCGGCGGTTGCAGATCGACCGATGGCGATCGCGGCGGTCCTGCCGGCATCCTGCGAACCACGGACACCCGGCCAGCTTCGCTGGACCGGAGCCGCATATCTCTCGCGCTGGACCGCCACGTGCCCCGGCGGACTCGACGGGCAAAGTCTGCGGATCGACGGACTCGAGCGCACCGCCACAGACGTGCTGGCCCGCATCGATGACGGCGAGGGCGGCGTCGAGACCTTGCGCCTCACGCCCTCGGAACCCGAAGCGGCCCTGGTCGGCCATCGCAGTCTTGCGCAGGTCGCTGACACCTATTTTCGGCTCGGCGTCGAACACATCCTCGGCGGGATCGACCATTTGCTCTTCGTCGCCGCGTTGCTGCTGCTGGTTTCCGGCTGGCGACGCCTGGTCGGCACAATCACGGCATTCACTGTGGCGCATTCCATCACGCTGGCTGCCGCGACGCTGGGAGTCATCGCGGTGCCCGTGGCGCCGATCGAGGCGTTGATCGCGCTGTCCATCGCCTTCGTCGCGGCCGAGGTCGTGCACTTGCGCCAGGGCCGCCGCAGCCTCACGAGTCAATGGCCCTGGGTCATCGCCTTTGCCTTCGGCCTGCTGCATGGCGTCGGCTTTGCGAGCGCGCTCGGCGAGATCGGATTGCCGCAAAACTCGGTCCCGGCGGCGTTGCTGTTCTTTAACCTTGGGGTAGAGGCAGGCCAGCTGCTGTTCGTCGCGATTGCGCTTTGGGCCGCCGCGCTGATGCGTCAGCTGCCCCGCCGTTTCGAGCTGCAGCCTGCAGGGTTCATTCCTGCGCTGCCGCCGTATGTGATCGGGAGTCTCGGCGCTTTCTGGGTCCTGCAGCGCATAGCAGCGTTCTGACGCCGCGACCCGGCGGCTGACGTATGCTGATCATCATGCGATTTGGCACAGACTTGGCAAATATTCTCTCGACGATACGACAGCACTGGAGAATCTTTCTCGGCATTCACGTGGCGGCAAATTTGCTGTCGCTGGCGGTGCTCACGCCGCTGTATACGCTACTGACCGGCTGGCTGATCCTGGCATCGGGGGATGCGGCGCTGACCGACGAGGATATCCTGTTGTTTGCGCTGTCGCCGCTCGGCCTGCTCGTTACGCTGATCGTTGCAGGGCTGTATCTGACGCTGCTGGTTTTCGAACAGTCTGCGTTGTTCCTCGCGGGATACCGATTGCAGGCCGGCCATCAACCCGGCCTGGTCGAACTGGCTCGGTATCTGCTCCAGCGTGCCTGGTCGATATTCCTGTTTTCGCTCAGGACGATCGGCTTTGCATCGCTCGTTCTGGCACCGTTCGGGGTGGCCGTGGTCTGGATTGTCGGCCGTTACCTCTCCGAGTACGACATCAACTACTACCTGGCGGAAAGGCCGGCCGAGCTGTGGACGGCCGCCGGCGCCATCACCGTGTGCCTGCTGCTCGTGCTTTGGCCGATGATGGGCGTGCTGGCCCGATGGTTCATCGGCTTACCGCTCTTACTCGTAACGGACGACACGCCGGGCGCCGCATTCAGGCGCGGCAAATCCTTGTCGCCGTCCATGCGCCTGCGAGTCACTTTCATTTTGATCGCCTGGGTCGTACTCAACGCGATTCTGCTCGGAATGGCAGGCCTGGCGCTCGATGTCGCAGCCGGATTCGCGATCCGGATTGCCGGCGAATCCCTGCAGGTTCTCGCCTATTTGATGGGCGGCCTGCTGGTGCTTTGGTTGCTGGCCGCCCTGTTCGTTACCTTCTTCACGAGCACGATCTTGGCACTGGCAATGCTGTGGTTGCACAAGGAGGCTTTTCCGGGCGCGGCAGGCCCGCGCCTCGGCCAGGACCTTGCGCCGCAGCGCGAGCAACGCGCTGTCAGGGTGTCGTGGCTGGCGGTCGCGGGAATCCTGCTGGTCCTTCTTTCGGGCGCCGCGTTCGTGATCCTCAGCATTGTCGATCAGGTCGACCCTGGTCAAAGCACAGCGATTGTCGCGCACCGTGGTGCCTCGATGGACGCGCCCGAAAACACCCTCGCATCGCTGGAGGAGGCCATCCGCCAGCGCGCCGACTGGGTGGAAATCGATGTGCAGGAGACTCGCGAGGGCGGCATCGTCGTCATACACGACCGTGACCTCATGAAGGTTGGCGGCGTGCCGATGAACGTGCGCGACGCAGCGTTTGCCGAGTTGCGCAACGTCGATATCGGTTCGTGGTTCGATGATCGATTCAGAACCGAGCGTATAGCGACACTCGCCGAAGTGCTCGATCTGTGCAAGGGCCGCGTGAAGTTGATCGTCGAGTTGAAATACTACGGTGGCGAGGTTCGGTTCGAGGAGCGCGTGATCGAAATCATCGAGTCGCATCAAATGCAGGAGGATATCGCCCTGATGTCACTGAACTACCGGGGCGTCGAAACCCTCAAGTCCCTGCGCCCGGACTGGAACGTCGGCCTGCTGTCTTCCGTCGTGCTCGGTAATCTGGAGCAGTTGAATGTCGATTTCCTTGCCGTCAACGGCCGGCTTGCGACCCGCGGCTTCATTCAGTCCGTCCACGAGCGCAATCGCAAAATCCTGGTCTGGACTATCAACGATCCGGTGGAGATTTCGGCGATGATGAGCAAGGGCGTCGACGGCATTATTACCGACCGGCCTGGCGTGGCGAAAACGATCAGGGATCAGCGCGCGGACCTCAAGGCCCACGAGTTACTGATCATACGATTCGCGAGTCTCCTCGGGGGCCGCGTAAAACCAGTTCAATAGTCGAGGGACCGACACGCCATGTGGCGATGCTGAGGTACTGGCTGCGACGGAATGAAGCGGCCGGTTCGGGAAAGGGGTACATGAAAAAGGGATACAACATGAAGAACAGCCTGCTGAAAATGTCTCGGCGCCTGCGGACGGCCTCTGCCGCACAGTCCGATTTGCCGGTTCCCGGGTATGGCCAACCGGCTGTGGCAGGCATCATGCCGGCTGCCCTGCTGTTGATTGGCGTGTTAATGACTGCCGCGATCGCCTACGCGGGTGAGCGCCAGTACCTGAAGAAGAATGACTTGTTTTGCGTCGATTCCGGCTCGCTGTGCATTCGCGGTTCGTTGTATTACGACGTCAATCCCAGGCTACTGAGCCTGCGAGGCCGCGTGCAGAAGGCAAAAGGGCCCGGGCTCTTGCGGTTCCGCCTGAGCGGCCGCAACGATCTCGGTCATCCGCGTTACACAACGCTCGAGATCAGGCTGCGCGGCCGTTACAGGGAAATCATCAATTCCCGGATGATTCCGGATGCTGCGGACGTCAGAAGCTGGATGCTGGAGAGCACCGAATATCTGCCGAAAGAGCCGGATTGACGGTGCGGCACGAGGGCGGGATCGATCGCCGCGCCGCGCTTCCGCCCGCCATGGGTGTTGGCGACGTAAGCGCCGACGAGGGTCGCGACAGGAACCGCCAGTAAAACTGGCTGATGACGGCTTCAACAGCGGCCAGCGCGCGACGAGCCACGCTTTTCATCGGCGGCGTGGAAGTCCGGCTTTCACCGCAGGTCTTGATGACGCCGAACGTTGGCGTGACGCGTTACGATCGTAGTGCTGCAGGTCTGCGTCCGGCGACGGACCTGTATTGGCGGCTGACGCCATTTCTGGATTTCGAATGACCGGCGCCGGCGACCCTCTGTGTGCTCTGTCGGCCGATGTGCCTGCGCGAACCTCAGGGCTCGGGATTCCAGCCGCCTCCCAGTGCCTTGTAGAGCTGGATGATCGCGTCCAGGTAAAGGCGCAGCGTCTGCGATTCTGCGATTTCAGCACTGAACAGCGAGCGCTCGATATCCAGCACTTCGAGATAGCTCGTTACGCCGCCGTTGTAACGGGCACGCGACAGAATCGGCGCGCTGCGTGCCGCTTCGACCTGACGGCGCCGCGCGTCGTGCTCGTCACGGCAGGTCCGTACCGCCACCCGGGCATCTTCGACTTCGAGAAATGCACGCTGCACGGTCTGCTCACAGGATAGCAAAGCCTGCTCGGTGCGCGCCCGCTCGATCGCGACGCGATTGCGGTTACGGCCCGCATTGAATATCGGTGCGAAAATATTTGCGCCGACGTTCCAGAAATCGGAGTTGCCGGCGTTGAGTTCCGAGAGTTCGCTGCTTTCCAGCCCCAGGGACCCGGTCAGGGCGAGCGAGGGCCGGCGCGCCGCCTGGGCGACGCCGATTCTTGCCGTCTGGGCGGCAAGCAGGGCTTCGGACGATAGTACGTCCGGCCGCCGCCGCAACAGTTCCGAGGGCAGTCCGGCCGGGATGTGAGGCGGCATCGGAGATGCTTATACGCCACTTGGCCGAACGCCGCCCAGGGGGTGGTTACGGTGTCGAAAGACGTGGTGCCCAAATCCGTACCAAAGAAGATGCCGGCGATCGGGCCGGCCAGGGTTCGCGTACCGTCGGTGTTGAGATTGAAATAATACAATCCCGCCTCTCACTGCAGCGTGTCGCTGTCTCCCTGCGGTCGCTGTTCCTGGCTGTACTGGTGCGTATCCGAGCTGTGTCGTGTCAAGCAAGAATCGGCCGACGCACTGTCACAATCCTGAACCTGCCGCTTCTTGAAATCCCGGTCAATGCTGAGCGACACGAGATCGAAACCACCGATGGCCCAGTCGAGCCGTGCCGTGCCGGCCGTATAGTCGGACTTCATGCGGAGGCCGCCGCTCACGTTGATGTCATTGAAGTCGTCCGTGCCGACGACGACGTCGCGATTCGCAAGATCCCGATCGGAGAGCCCGTCGGGCCCAACGAACGACAGTGCGTATCGATAGGGATTGCCGCCGGAATTGTCGTTGCCCGCGGTCCCGGCGGACAACAGCAACGAACCTCTGTCTGCGAACCTGAAGTTCAATTGACCGCGTACCGCGGTCAGGTCCGTCTGGTTGGCATCGACACTCGCGGGATTCACGTTCTGCTGTATGCCGTCGTTTTTGTGGTAGATGGCAGATGCCCGGCCCGAGACCGCTTCACTGATACTGCCGCCGATGGCCGCCTCTACTTTGGTCTCGCCGAAAGAGCCTGCTCCGAGTCTTGCGTATCCCTCAAACCGGCGAATTCGTAAGGCCCGGTGTGTAGTCGGCGATGTCGTTGCTGTTTTCGCTACCGAGCTGCAGCACGTCTTCACCCGAAATAACAGTGACGATGACAGGCATGTCCTGAGCAGACTGCTCGCGTTTCTGCGTCGTAACCGTGACCCCTTCAAGAATTTCCCTGTCCCGGGCAAACGTGCCTGCGACGGGCAATACCATGAGACCGAGACTCAGCGTCAATATATTGAATACTTTCATTGGCGACATCCTGTAATGAATATTCGAAACAGAATGGGTGGCCAGCCGAAAATGCCGCGAGCCTTCCACTTCCCCCTAGTCATTTCCAACGGCGATGCCTTGCACGCGCGCTGCCGCGTCAATGCGAGGCTTTTTTTGTCACCCGGGGGACTTTTCGCTCCACTGGCTCGGCGTCATGCCGTACCACCGGCGGAAGGCGTGATTGAAGGCGCTTTGATCCGCATAGCCGAGCATGTGGGCGAGATTGCCCATCGGCACTTTGCTGGTCGACAAGTACTCTCGCGCCATGTTTGCACGACACTCGTCCAGCAATTCGGCATAAGTCAGACCCGCAAGCTTTAGCCGTCTCTGCAATGTGCGCCTGTGCACGCAAAGTTGATCCGCGAGGACATTGACAGAGAACTTGCCCGTCGGGATCAGTTTTTTCAGCATCGCACGAACCGCAGTGGAGAGATCCTCGTCTGCGCGCAGCACGCGCGAATGCAGGTATTCGAGAAGGAACCGGTACACTTCCTGGTCATCGATCGGATTCGGTGATTTCAGGTCTTCGCGGTTCAGGACAATCCCGTCGAAGGGCGCGCGGAATTTTATCGTGTTGCCAAAATAGCGCTCGTAATCGTTACCTTCGATTCTCGCATGCCGACAACACACGGCTTGTGGCAGGTACGTTTCGCCCAGGAAAATTCGGGTCAAATTTATTCCTGTGAGCAACGATTCTTCCATCCATTGATCCGCGTGCGCGCGAAGCCTCTCATCCATGTTGATCTTCCAGCTCGCCGTGTTCCGCCCGACCTCCAGAACGGCTGTATAGCCGGTATTGTGCGCACGCACGTACTTTATGGCAGCCGACAGCCCGTGTTCGAGGTCCTTTGAGTATTTGAATATCAACACCATCGGGCCCATGAACGACAGGTCGCGGCACCCGGCGAGCCGAATGCCGAAATTGCCACACTTCGTGGTGAGCGCTGCCGTTTCATAGGCAATGACGACGGAGCGAAACGGGATCCATTCATCCGATCGATTGAGAACGTCGGCATCCAGGCCGGAGCGTCTGAGGATAACGGCCGGATCTGCGCCCAGTTCGACCACCAGATCGGCGAATCCCTGCAAGGTTCTCGCTCGCACCGATGTTTCCACGATTACCCCAGACTCCCCGGCAGCTAGGACCTGTCGCAGAATAACAAATTCCTGGCACAGTGACACAATCCCTGGCCGGCATTGCCTGCTAGCATAGGATTTCCCAAAATGCCGCATCCGATCGGAGCTGCATAATTCAGCGTTCTCGGTCCGGTCGGGGGACTCCTCGCATTGGCCGTGGCAGGCTTCGGCTGGGTCCTGACGATGGCCCTGAGTTTCGAGCTGGCACGAATCACGCGTACCTTCGAGTATCGCGGATTTCTGCAGGCCCTGCCTGGATCGCCTTCGAAATCCTGTTCCTCGGCAAGGGACATCCGCACCCGGGGCGAGTCTGTCGCCAGCGGCTTCACGGCGGGCTTCGTGGGGGGTTTCCCCGCCGTGGTCTTTCATCTGACGTTCATGTCGGCGTACCCCGCGTCGCTGGAGCAGCCGCTGCCGACTTACTGGATGATCGGACAACTCGCACGTCCATGGCTCATGATTGTGTTCATCGTCGTCCTTTTCGCCATGATCATTCAGACCTGCGCGGGTCGTCTGCAGGGGTTCAACGAGCGGCTGGACGCGTGGCTGCTCGAGAGACGCGGCCGCAAAGGCGACCCGATGGCCCACGCCATCGTGTCGGACAGCGCGCTCCTGATCAGCCTGTTCCTGGCGAGTTTCGGCATAACGGCGCTGGTCGCCAAGGGATACGGCAACCTCGCATGGGGCTACCTGCTGGTCTACTTCATCCCGTTGCTGACGATAGGCGTCTACAAGATCCTGAAGAAAGCCGGCAAGACGCGTTCCCTGCCTATTTCTGAATGGCTCTTTTCATGGCCGCGGTAACGGTCTCCACGATCTGGTCGGCTTCCTTTTCGCTGAGCACCAGCGGCGGTGCGATCAGGAGCACGTTGCAGCGACCGGGTATCGTGTTGCTATTGCGGCCGAGAATCACACCGTTCCTGACGCAGTCGCCGATTACAGGCATTATCTTGTCGTCGCCCAGCGGGACCTTGGTCTCCCGGTCCTCGACCAGTTCGATGCCCATGATCATGCCCTTGCCGCGAATCTCGCCTACGTAAGGATGATCGCCAAGCGATTGCTGCAATTGGTCCATCATATACGTACCGACTTTGCTGGCATTTTCGTCGAGGCGCTCGTCTTCGATAATCCGTATTGCCTTAAGCGCAACCGCGGACGCTACCGGATGACCGCCGTAGGTATTGATCTGCCGAAAGTGCTGCATATCCGCAGGGTCGCCATAGAACTTCTCAAAAATGTGCTCTTTGACTGCCGTCGCGGCCACTGGTATGTAGCCGCTGGCAAGGCCTTTTGCGAAAGTGAAAATATCGGCCTCGGTTTTCCAGTGCTCGTAACCAAACATCTTGCCGAGCCGGCCGAAACCGGAAACCACTTCATCGAAGATCAACAGCACGCCGTATCGATTGCAAATTTCGCGAACCCGCGGAATATAGTTGTCGGGCGGTACTATTACGCCACCGCCCGATATCAGTGGCTCCATAATGAAAGCGGCTACTGTCTCCGCACCCTCATGGATGATGGTTTCTTCGAGCAGGTGTGCACACTCCTCGCCATGCTCCTCGGCCGTCAGTTTCGGATGGGCTCGATAGGGATACGGTGGCATCACATGAAGGAATCCCGGCGGGCCCGGCTCGTAGCCGATCTTGCGCTCCGCCTGCCCGGTCGCCGCCATCGCGCCCATCGTATTGCCATGATAGGCACGGTAACGGGAAATGATCTTGAAACGCCGCTCACCGGCTTTGCCGGACTGCAGGTGGTATTGACGCGCAATCTTGAACGCGGTTTCGTTGGCTTCGGAGCCGCTGGCCGAAAAATAAATGTGACTCTGGAACCCGAGCAATTGCTGCAGCTTTTCGGCGAGCTCGATGACCGGCTCACTGCTCATGATCGGCGCGAGGTAATTGAGGTCGATCATCTGCTGACGGGCCACGTCGGCGATTTCCGTGCGGCCGTAGCCGACGTTCACGCACCAGAGCCCGGCGATCGCGTCGAGGAAGCGGTTGCCGTTCTGATCCGTAATAAAGCAACCCTTGGCGCTGACCATCTTGTTCGGAGCAGCGCCGCGCAGACCCTGGTGCTGCGTCATCGGACGCCATAAATGATCGGTCAAAGCGTCACTTTCTGATTTTGTCATCGTACTTGGTTTCGTCGCACTCATATCGGATTCACCTTGGAAAACCTCGTTGCCGTTTGTTGCGCCTGTCTATTCACTCGCACCGTTCAAGCGTGAACTATTCGATCGACGTCTTGACCCGCATGTCGACCAGCCCCTGGGTCAGCGGCGACTTGATGCCGGCGGTCTTGACGTCCAGCAGGGCCGAGACTGACTGATTCTTCTTAAGCGCCGTTTTTATAGCAGGCCCGAGATCGGACGGCGAAGTAATCGTTGCCGCATGCGCGCCGCCGCCCTCGAAGATTGCCGCGTAATTGACATCTCGCAGACTGGTGGCACAGACGGTTCCCCACATCGCCTTTTGCTGTTCCTGGATCATGCCCCACTGGGCGTTGTTGGCTACGAGAATTGTTATCGGAGCATTGTGATCGATTGACGTTTCAAGCGGTGTGAGTCCGGGTGCAAGGCCCAGCGATCCATCGCCGGTCACGAGAATAACCTTTGATTTCGGGTATACCATTTTTGCGGCCGTCGCATACGCCGGTCCGGTTCCCATCTGTTCCCACGGGCCCGGACTGACGATGCCCTTGATCTTGCGTCCTTCCATGGACCACAGGCCAATCGCGGTTTCGAACCAGGCGGCGATATCACCGCCGTCGATGACGATGATGTCTTTTTCGCCGAGTGACATAAGCGCGTCGTAGCATAGACGCAAAGGGTGCACGGGCTGATCGTCCGACTTCAGAAGCGGGCGGAATTGTTCGTAGCTCTCGATGCGACGTTGCCTGATTCGCTCAAGCCAATCGCTCTCGACGCCGAAGACGTTTGACTCTGCGGACAGCGCCTTCAGGAACATCTGAATGTCGCTGCATATGCGTGTATCGGCGAGCATGTTGTCGCTGAGCTCGCGAGCCGTCGGATTCACCGCGACCATCTTCAGTTCATTGTTGAATAGCGGTGCCTCGCCGAAGTTGAGCGGAAAATCCAGTCGACCGCCAAGCAGCAGCACGAGATCGGATTCCTCTCCTATCATTCGGGAGCACGGGTTCTGGTGATAGTCGACGATTCCCATGTTTGTCGCATGTGCCATGTCGTAGAGCTTCAGGTGCGTCACCGGGACGAAAACGGGAATTCCATATTCAGCCGAAAGTGATTCCAACTCTTTTTCAGCGTGACCGAACCAGGTGCCCGGACCTGCAATGATGACCGGTTT
>JAOUGX010000181.1 GCA_029865385.1 Gammaproteobacteria bacterium | reverse complement strand
TACTAAATACGACCAATAGTCCGTTTTTGTCTCCAGCTTTTTGTTGTTTCTTTACAACATACAAGGATAACCCAATGAAAACTATCAAGCCGACACTAGTAGCCTTGGCAGCGACCTCGATCGGGTGTGCTGCCGCGCCGCTGGCACTCGCCCAGGGCAACGACAGTGACTCACTGTTCGAGGAAATCGTCGTTACCGCGACCAAGCGAGAACAGAATATCTACGAAGTCCCGATGTCGATCAGCGCCTTCTCCGGCGATTCGATCGAAGCCCAGGGCATCACCGACCTGGTTGACGTAGGCAAGTTCGTGCCGAACCTGAACGTTACGACGTTTTCGGCTGGCCACACATCGTCCGCCAACCCGTTCATCCGCGGCATCGGCCTCCAGGACCACCTGATCACCACCGACCCCGGCGTCAGCGTTTACGTTGACGGCGTATACCTCGGCCGACAGGTCGGACAGAACTGGAATCTGACCAATATCGAGCGCATCGAAGTACTGCGCGGCCCGCAGGGCACGCTGTACGGCCGAAACTCCATCGGCGGTGCCATCAATATCATCACCAAAACGCCGGGCTCGGATGAGGGCGCAAGGGCCGCTGTACAGGTCGGCTCACGCGGGCGGCTGAACGCCGATGTCTACGCCGACACCAGGCTTTCCGATGATTTGGCCGTATCGTTCTCCGGCGGCTTCAAGAAGCGCGACGGTGTCGGTACTTACCTCAACCTGCCCAACGCGGGCGTCGAAGTCGGCGAGACCAAGGACGTGTTTGCACGCATGGCCCTGTCCTGGGAAGTGAATGACGATTTCTCCCTGGTCATTGCCGCAGACGCAAACGACGGCGACAACGGCATGAACCCGTACACGACGATGATCGACGAGGTGGGACTCAATTGCCGGAATACGGCGCCCGATCCGAACGATTGCGCTGGCGATCCTGATGATCTCGGTTACAGCGCTGCGAACGGGCGCTTGTATGACAGGGGTTACCGAAATGCGGACGTGTCGCCCGATCCTTACGACAGCAATTCGGGCGAGGCCACCCAGACCCGCGTCACCAACGAGGCCAGCGGTCTTTCGATCACCGGTACTTGGGCCCTGTCGGATACGCTGGAAACGAAATTCATCGCCAGCCATCGGACTTCCGAATACAAGGCCGGGCTCGACGACGACAGCTTTCTCGACACGGTCATGGTGTTTCCGGAAGTCGGCGACGCCGACCAGACCTCGATCGAGGTGCAGTTCAACGGCGACATGGGTGCCTGGGACTTCGTTTCCGGCATATACTACTTCACCGAAGACGGTACCAACTTCCAGGATGGCTATACCTTCAACGGGGCGGGCCCGTTCGACTTTTTCCTGACCCAGGAAGTCACCAGCACCGCGATCTTCGGCAACGTCGGCTATGACGTTTCAGACGAGCTGCGCGTATCCGGCGGGCTGCGATATACGCGTGATGAGAAAGATGCCGTAACAGACGTCGGCACCGGGCTCGTAAGCGGCAACCGAAGCTGGAACGAGCTGAGCTGGGACCTGGCCGCCAATTACACGATGAACAACGGCCTTTCCGTTTACGGCAGCATCGCCAGCGGTTACCAGTCCGGCCAGTTTCCGGCGCGTCCTTTCTGCCTGTTCACAGCTCCCGGATGTTTCGTGGCCGGTGACAACATTACTGCCACCAACTACGAAATCGGCATCAAGGGGCAGCCTATGGACAATCTGCAGATGAGCGCAGCCGTGTTCTACACGGATTACAAGGACCTGCCTTACCAGGTCAGCACGACTGCAGGCGCCGGCTTCAACACCGTCAACCTGATCGTCAAGCAGCAGTCGACCGGTTTCGAATGGGAGAACACGCTGTTCATCACGGATGCATTCCTGTTCCGTGCGAGCCTCGGTTACATCGACGTAAGTGTCGACCGGCAGCAAAACGTGCAGCCGGTAGCGCCGCTGACCCCGGAACTGACATTCTCGCTGAGCCCCGAGTTCCGCATGCCAATGGCCAGTGGTGCCGAGCTGACCTTCCGTGCCGACTACTCGTACCGCGACGACATGTTCGGCGAGCCAACCTCCGATCCTGCACGATTCACGATGATCGACAGCCGCGGCATCCTGAACGTGGATTTTGCCTACCAGTCGCCGGACGGCAGCTGGACCGCGGCGCTGTACGGCAGGAACGTAACCGACGAGCGCTACGACAACGGCCGCCTGAATACGGGTGACTACATCCTGCGGATCCTGAGCAACGATGCCAGCGAATTCGGGGTGCGATTCGCCAAGTCGTTCGGACTCTAGGCTACAACAAGAAGCAACGGAAAAACGGAGCCGGTCAGTCGACCGGCTCTTTTTTTTGCCCGCTCGTATCGAATTCCGTGGTGTTACAATTGCGCGCAAAAGGACCCGCAATGAACACCCCTGTTTGCCGCGTCGCCGGCCTCGTCACATCGTTATTGCTACTACAGGCCTGCCAGCCCGATAGCGCCGTACAAACGGCAGCAGAATCCAGTGACTCACGTGACACTGTCGACCTGATAGTTAACGGCGATTACGTCGTTACGATGGACAGCCAGGCTACGGTGCTCCGCGATGCAGCGGTTGCAGTCAACCAGGGCCTCATCGTCGCGGTCGGCCCGGCCGGAGAGATTGCCGGCCGCTTTAATGCCAATGAAATCCTCGATGGTAGGAACCGGGTGGTACTGCCCGGACTGATCAACGGTCATTCGCATGCCGCGATGACCCTGCTCCGCGGCGTTGCCGACGATCTTGCCCTGATGGACTGGCTCAACAACTATATTTTCCCGGCCGAGGTCGAATTCGTCGACGCGGAGTTCGTGCGTATCGGCACCGAGCTGGCCTGCTGGGAGATGATCCGTGGCGGCACGACGACCTTTGTCGACATGTACTACTACCCTGACGTGATCGCCGAGGTAGTCGAATCCTGCGGGATGCGCGCCTTTATCTCGGCAACCGTCATAGACCAGCGCAGCCCCGATGCGGAAGGTGCGACGGATTCGATCGCCAAGGGTCTGGAGTTCATAAATCGTTGGAAGGGCCGCAACAGTCGCATCATGCCGATCTTCGGACCGCATGCAGACTACACGCTGAACGCCGAGCAGCTGCGTGCGACGCGGGAGGCCGCGAATGACGCTGGCGTGCCGATCAGTATCCATATGGCGGAATCGCCATTTGAACTGGAGTATTCCAAACAGGCCTATGGCATGACGACCATCGCACTTTTCGAATCGATAGGGTTCCTCGACGGCCCGACGATCGGCGCACACGTAGTCTGGCCAACGGACGAGGAGATTCCGATCCTGGTTGAACGCAAGGTCGGCGTTAT
>JAOUGX010000098.1 GCA_029865385.1 Gammaproteobacteria bacterium | reverse complement strand
AATTGCGGAAATGATAGGTGCGAATTGATCTTTAGTGATTTGATTTTAGCCGCACGATGAATTGCCGTGCTACGGAACGAAGGCAATGACAGGTGCGAATTGATCTTTATTAGTTTGAATCCAGGCACGTTACTAAAGATCGATTTTCACCAATCAATTTCGCTCGGCCGCAGGCCGAGGGCAGACAAAAAAGCATTTAGCTTGAGGGTTGGGTCCCGATGACGTTACTTGCGTTATTTTGGACACGGCACTTAAGATCAATCCGCACCGACCGCTGAGGTCTTAAAAGGCTGATGCGGGCGGATTGGGCCTCTAGCTCAGTTGGTAGAGCAGGAGACTCTTAATCTCTTGGTCCGGGGTTCGAGTCCCCGGGGGCCCACCACTCCTTTCCAGAGAAGGGGGTCAGAGCGCTTTCCGACAGAAAGGGCTCTGACCCCTTTTTTTGATCGCCGGGGAATAAGGCTATACTACGCGGCTGATTTCAGGGGCACCGGACTACACGAGCGAAAGTGGCGGAATTGGTAGACGCGCAGGATTTAGGTTCCTGTGGGGTAACCCGTGAGAGTTCGAGTCTCTCCTTTCGCACCAGGAGATCTTGGTGCGCTATAACGCTATGAAATAGAAAGAGTTTTTGAGTTTCGCCCTGTTTCCGTACAGCGGTCGGATGAATTATTAAAGGTATATAGGATGAACGTTACTGTCGAATCGACGGGTACGCTCGAGCGACGCATGCGGGTTGAATTGCCCGCGGAGCGGATCGAGAAAGAGGTCGAAAATCGTCTCAAGTCGGTTGGCCGCACGGCAAAAATCAAGGGATTTCGCCCGGGCAAGATCCCGGAAAAGGTGGTGCGACAGCGTTATGGCACACAGGTACGGCAGGAAGTGCTGACCGACCTGATGGGTCAGAGTTATCGAGACGCGGTGGCGCAGGAAAATCTGAACCCGGTGGCTCGCCCGAGAATCGAACCCGTTGCTTCCAAAGACGGCAAGGGATTCGCATTCGTCGCCACTTTCGAAGTGCTTCCGGAATTCAAACTGAAAGGGCTCGACAAGATCAAGGTTACCCGACCCGAGGTCGAGATCACGGACGCCGATTGCGATGACATGCTGGAAAATCTGCGACAGCAAAAGGCGACCTGGAAGGCTGTCGATCGCAAGTCAAAGGAAGGCGACCGCATCATCGTGGATTTCGACGGTAAACTGAAAGGCGAAGCGGTCAAAGGTGGCAAAGGGCAAAACGTTCCGGTCGTGCTAGGACAGGGACAGATGTTGCCGGATTTCGAAAAGGGACTCACCGGTCTTGCGGCCGGTGACGAATCGACTTTCAAGGTCAAGTTTCCCAAGGATTATCACGCCGAGGATCTGGCTTCGAAGAAAGTCGATTTTTCCGTCAAAGTGCACACGGTCGAGGAGCAGGTGCTGCCGCCGCTCGATGACAGTCTGGCCGAGCAGTACGGTGTTACCGAAGGCGGAATCGAGCAGTTGCGCAAGGACGTGCTGAGCAACATGGAACGCGAAGCCCGGCAAAAGGTAATCGTGAAGGTCAAAGACCAGGCAATGAAAGCCTTGCTCGACCTGAATCCGATCGAAGTCCCGCAGGCGCTCAAAGAGCAGGAAATGCACACCCTGCAGCATCAGGCCATGCGCCAGATGGGCATCGAAGAGCATGACCATGATCACGACCACGACAATTGCAACGCGCCGCCACTGGCGGATTTTGCGGAGACGGCGGAAAAGCGCGTGCGCCTCGGTCTGCTGGTAAGCCAGGTGATTGCCGATCAGCAGATCGTCATCGATACCGAGCGGGTCAGGCAGCGGATCGAAGATATCTGCAGTGGCTACGAGAATCCTGAAGAGATGATTGCTACCTACATGGGCAATCGGCAGATCATGGCATCCATCGAACCCATGGTTCTCGAAGAGCAGGCGATCGACTGGCTGATCCAGAACGGCCAGGAAAAAGTCAGCAAGGTCTCTTTTAAAGAGTTCATGAAGCCCTGATATCCGACCGGAAGGTCCCAAACCCCAAAACAGGAATTCCTGATGAGTACAAAAGCAATGAACCTGGTCCCCATGGTAGTCGAACAGACGGCGCGCGGTGAACGGGCTTACGATATCTATTCGCGCTTGCTCAAGGAGCGGGTGGTATTCATCGTCGGCCAGGTGGAAGATCACATGGCGAACCTGGTCGTTGCCCAGCTTCTGTACCTCGAGTCGGAAAATCCGGACAAGGACATTCACCTGTACATCAATTCGCCCGGCGGTTCCGTGACTTCGGGATTGTCGATTTACGACACCATGCAGTTCATCAATTGCGACGTCAGCACCATTTGTGTCGGGCAGGCCGCCAGCATGGGCGCCTTGCTGCTGGCCGGGGGCACCGTGAAAAAACGCTTCGCCCTGCCGCATTCGAGGATTATGGTGCATCAGCCGAGCGCCGGCTTCAGCGGCCAGGCTACCGACATCGATATCCACGCCAGGGAGGTGCTGGAATTGAAGCGGCGCCTGAATGAAATTATGGCGCGCCATACGGGTCAAACTATCGACCAGATCGAAAAGGACCTCGAGCGGGACAATTTCATGAGCGGCGAGCAGGCGGTCAAGTACGGCCTGATCGACACGGTCCTTGAGCAGCGCGGCGAAATGGCACCGCCAAAAAAAGGAAAAACTGATTAGATTCAATATGTTATATGGGCTGTTTACGCGTTTGAGACATGGCGCTTTGCACCCCCAATGTGCCCGTGTTATATACACAAGCGGTCGTAACAGATTGATTTACTTAGCAGCAGCGAGCAGCCACGTATGAGCGACAACACCCGCGGCAAGAACGAGGACGGAAAACTCCTTTATTGCTCTTTTTGTGGCAAGAGCCAGCACGAGGTGCGCAAGCTGATTGCCGGGCCGTCGGTCTTTATCTGCGACGAATGCGTCGAGCTCTGCAACGACATCATCCGCGAGGAACTCGAGGACACCAGCGAGACCGGACGCGACAAGCTGCCCAAGCCGGCGGAGATCAAGGCGGTACTCGACGAGTACGTCATCGGCCAGCAACGTGCCAAGAAGGTCTTGTCAGTTGCCGTCTATAACCACTACAAGCGCCTGGATCACCGGGCGGGCGAGCGCAGCAAGGACGACGTCGAGCTGGCCAAAAGCAATATTCTGCTTATCGGGCCCACCGGCTGCGGCAAGACTTTGCTGGCCGAGACGCTGGCCAGGCTTTTGAATGTGCCGTTTACGATTGCCGATGCGACAACACTGACAGAAGCCGGTTATGTCGGCGAGGACGTCGAAAACATCATCCAGAAACTGCTGCAAAAATGCGACTACGATGTCGAAAAGGCGCAGACCGGCATTGTTTACATCGACGAGATTGACAAAATTTCGCGTAAGTCCGACAACCCCTCGATTACCCGCGATGTGTCGGGCGAAGGCGTTCAGCAGGCGCTGCTCAAGCTGATAGAAGGCACGATCGCTTCAGTTCCACCGCAAGGCGGCCGAAAACATCCTCAGCAGGAGTTTTTGCAGGTTGATACCAGCAATATCCTTTTTGTCTGCGGCGGCGCGTTTGCCGGCCTGGAGAAGATCATCCGGGATCGTTCATCGAAGAGTGGCATAGGCTTCGTTGCGGATGTGAAGAAGCAGGATGATCAAAAGAACATCGGCGAGCTGTTGTACGACGTCGAGCCCGAAGACCTGATCAAGTTCGGGCTGATTCCGGAGTTCGTCGGCCGGCTGCCGGTTGTGGCAACCTTGGAGGAACTCGACGAAGAGGCGCTTATCAGTATCCTGGTCGAGCCGAAAAATGCGCTCACCAAGCAGTACCGCAAGTTGTTCGATATGGAAGGTGTGGATCTCGAGTTTCGCGACGATGCACTGCGGGCAGTCGCGAAGCGGGCGATGAAACGCAAGACCGGCGCTCGTGGACTGAGAACGATTCTTGAAAGCGTGCTGTTGGAAACGATGTACGACATGCCCTCGGCAACGAATGCGAAAAAGGTTGTTCTGGATGAGGCCGTGGTCAGCGGGGAGACCAAGCCCTACATTATCTACGAGTCGGAGGATGTGCCGACCGTGAATATCGAGCAGCCGCGACGTTCCGCGGGTTCGGATCGCTAATCCGGCTTCAGCGCCGGGCACGAGATTGGGCAAATAACGTGGTTTACCGGGGCCGGCCTGCCAATGGGCGCTGGCGCCGCTTGATATTGGGCGGTCCGGACGCATGTCCCAGCCATGAAACGATGAACTGCCGGAATCCCCAGGCTCACTGAAGGCTTCCAGGCAAGAAACCAAGCGAGGACAGACCGTGCCAGAAAAGGACATTGAGAAAGTCAGCGACCTTGAGCCGACGGCGGATGTGAAAATCCCGACCCAGATTCCCGTGCTGCCCTTGCGCGATGTGGTCGTGTATCCGCATATGGTTATTCCGCTATTCGTCGGGCGGGAAAAGTCCATCGTTGCCCTCGATATTGCAATGAATATCGGCAAGAAGATTCTGCTGATTGCGCAGCAGAAAGCGGATCTTGATGATCCGGCGCCCGAAGATCTCTACAGCGTTGGTACCCTCGCAACCATTCTGCAGCTGCTGAAACTGCCGGACGGTACCGTCAAAGTGCTGGTCGAGGGCGGTGAACGGGCGAGAATCGACGAGATCATCGTCGGCGATCACTTTGCCGCCGAAGTCACGTTGCTTCCCGAAGAAGACCGCCACGACGAACGCGAGATCGACGTACTGGTTCGATCGATCATTGCGCAATTCGAGCAGTACGTGAAATTGAACAAGAAGGTGCCGCCGGAAATCCTGACCTCATTGTCCGGCATCGATCAGCCGGGCCGGCTGGCGGACACCGTCGCGGCCCACATGGCGCTGAAACTTGCCGAAAAGCAGCGCATTCTGGAAATTCAGGACATAAAGGTTCGCCTGGAGCAGATCCTCGGCATCATCGAGGGCGAGATCGATGTGCTGCAGATCGAGAAACGCATTCGCGGCCGCGTCAAGCAGCAGATGGAAAAAAGTCAGCGCGAGTATTACCTCAACGAGCAGATGAAGGCGATTCAGAAAGAGCTCGGTGAAATGGAAGATGCGCCGAATGAACTCGCCGACCTCGAGAATCGGATCGCCAATGCGGGGATGCCGAAAGAGGCCAAAGACAAGGCGACGTCCGAACTCAACAAACTGAAGCTCATGTCGCCCATGTCCGCCGAAGCGACTGTGGTACGGAATTACGTCGACTGGCTGCTGAAAGCGCCGTGGAAGAAACGCAGCAAAGTGTTGCGGGATCTGAGCCGTGCCGAAGCGGTGCTGGAAGAAGACCACTATGGCCTCGAAAAGGTCAAGGAGCGGATCCTCGAGTACCTGGCCGTGCAGCAGCGCGTCAAACGACTCAAGGGGCCGATACTTTGTCTCGTTGGCCCCCCGGGTGTAGGCAAGACCTCACTCGGACAGAGCATTGCCCGCGCGACCAATCGCAAGTTTGTTCGCATGTCATTGGGCGGCGTTCGCGATGAGGCGGAAATACGCGGACATCGTCGCACCTATATTGGATCGATGCCGGGCAAAATCGTGCAGAACCTGGCGAAGACCGGCGTCAGAAATCCTTTGTTCCTCCTCGACGAAGTGGACAAGATGGCAATGGATTTCCGCGGTGATCCATCGTCGGCACTGCTCGAAGTTTTGGACCCGGAACAGAATTCGGCATTCAGCGATCATTACCTCGAGGTCGATTTTGATCTTTCGGATGTCATGTTCGTGTGCACCGCGAACAGCCTGAACATTCCACCGCCCTTGTTGGACCGCATGGAAGTCATTCGAATTCCGGGATATACGGAAGACGAGAAACTGAACATCGCCGAACGTTACCTGATCCCGAAACAGATGAAGGAAAACGGTCTGGCCGAAAAAGAGTTGTCGATTTCACGCAGCGCGGTCCTCGATGTCATCCAGCACTACACCCGTGAGTCCGGCGTGCGAAACCTGGAGCGCGAGATTTCCAAGATCTGTCGTAAAGTGGTCAAGGCGTTGCTTCTTAAACCGCGCGACTCGATGATTCGCATCACGCCGAAAAGTCTCGCGTCCTATCTCGGTGTTCGCCGCTTCCGCTACGGCAAGGCCGAGGAAAACAACCAGGTCGGACAGGTTACGGGACTGGCTTGGACCGAGGTTGGCGGAGAGTTATTGACGATAGAAGCCGCCGTTGTGCCAGGTAAGGGAAAACTGACCCACACCGGACAGCTCGGCGAAGTCATGACCGAATCGATCCAGGCGGCAATGACCGTCGTCAGGAGTCGGGCAAAGATCCTGGGTGTCGAGGACGACTTCCATCAGAAGTTCGATGTCCATGTCCACGTGCCGGAAGGTGCAACGCCGAAGGACGGCCCAAGCGCGGGAGTTGGTATGTGCACGGCCCTGGTATCGGCCTTGACCGGTGTCCCGGTCAAGAGCGATGTAGCCATGACCGGTGAGATCACATTGCGTGGCGAAGTGTTGCCGATCGGAGGCCTCAAAGAAAAGTTGCTTGCTGCACATCGCGGTGGCATCGGTACGGTTCTCATTCCTCAGGAGAACGAGAAGGACCTCGCTGAAATACCGAAGAACATCAAGGACAAGCTGAATATTCTTCCGGTGAAATGGATCGACCAGGTTCTTGAACTTGCACTGCAACATATGCCGTTGCCCGAAGCAAAATCCGAGACGAAAAAAGACGAAGCCTCGAAGCCAGCAACTGATCAGGATCCTGCCGAGAGAGTGCGCGCGCACTGATTAGTTGCAGTTTGTCCTTTACCTGCTTTGTTGACGCTCATTTGGTCGCTTGGTATAAGCTAGCGTGCCTGAAAAGGGCGACAGGCGTTGCCTGGAGCGATTCTGACGGTGCTTACGATGATCGTCGTCGCAATTAAGCAGTTCGTTCAAATCCATTCTGATCGAACACACGGGGTGCGGGTGGTCCGCATAATTTTCCAATTTCAATCTGCAAAGGTGCATGCATGAACAAGGGAGAACTGATTGAGGCGGTTGCCGGCTCAGCTGATTTGTCGCGAGCTGACGCAACCAGAGCGGTCGATGCTGTGCTCGATAGCGTGACCCGGACACTCGCAGGTGGCGGATCGGTCTCGTTAGTGGGGTTCGGCACGTTTACGGTCAAGTCACGCGCTGCACGCATGGGACGCAATCCGCGGACGGGTGAAACCATTCAGATTGCGGCAAGCAAAGTCCCCGGTTTTAAGGCTGGCAAAGCCTTGAAGGATGCCGTAAACTAGCGCGCCCTTCGGCGCCGGATATCAGGAAATCCATTGATTTAACTGGATTTTTTGCCAACGGTTTCGGAGCAGGTTCCGCAGAGACACGCCAGCCAGCGGCAACTCAAGCGGACCGACTGGGTGCTTAGCTCAGCTGGTAGAGCATCGCCCTTACAAGGCGAGGGTCGGGGGTTCGATCCCCTCAGCACCCACCAGCCAATGGAGTGGTAGTTCAGCTGGTTAGAATACCGGCCTGTCACGCCGGGGGTCGCGGGTTCGAGTCCCGTCCACTCCGCCACAAAAAATTGCCGGGCCCCGTTTTGGGGCCCGGCTTTTTTGTTCTGTACAGGCACAGTGGCACGGAACCCTGTCTCAGCGCTAAAGATCAATGCGCACCCACCTTCGTCGGATCTGTCATCAACGCGGGCGCATTGGGCTGCAAACCCTGCCCGAGCCATGTATTATCCCAGCCCGTAAATACTGGCCGTTAGGCCCTTAATCAACCCCGGCCAAGCACATTCCCGATCGGCCCCCAATCAAGAACTGACTCCAAACCGATGCTGCAGACTATCCGAGAAAAATTCACCGGAACTTTCGCGATTGCCATCCTGGCTATCATTTGCATCCCGTTCGTGTTCTTCGGTATTAACTACAACTTCATTGGCGCAGGCTACGCGGCCAAGGTGAACGGCGAAGAGATCTCCACCGGCCAGCTGGAAAGCGCTTACCAGAGCGAGCTGCAGCGTTACGCAGAGTTCGGTGAGTTGCCGGCAGAGTTTCGTGTTCGACTCAAGGCCAATATCCTCGACAATCTCGTTCGCAATGCCGTGATTGATCAATACCTCGCCGATTCCGGTTATCGGGTTACTGACCAGATGATTGCCGATCTCATTCAGCGTGAGACGGCATTTTTTGTCGACGGGAAGTTTTCGAAAGAAAAATACTACTCGGTGCTGGAAGAGAACGGTATCGATCCGCAGCGTTTCGAATTCAATCAACGAAACAATCTGCGACAATCACAGTTGCAGCGGGGCGTCGGGGCAACAGCGTTTGTCACGCCCGCGGATTATCGCCGTTACCTGAACCTGTATGGAGAATTGCGTCGCGTTGCCGTGGCAACATTCGAGATCGAACGATTCGCAGAATCAGTCGAAGTGACCGATGCCGATGTGCAGCAGTACTACGACGAGCGGCCAAGCGAATTTCTTCTACCCGAAACGGTCGACCTCGAGTACATCGAAATCCGTCGCGATCAGCTCGCGGCGAATGCAGATATCAGCGAAGAGGAACTGCAGAAGCACTACGAAGCATCGGCTAGCCGCTATCTGCAGGATGAGCGTCGACGAGCCAGCCATATACTGATTCTGACCGACGACGACGAAGCGGCTGCCGCGGAGCAGGCCAAAGCCCTGGCTGCGCGGGCGCAGGCCGGCGAGCCGTTCGCGGATCTTGCGCGCCAGTATTCCCGGGATGGCGGCACATCGTCGCAGGGCGGCGATCTCGGAGTGATTGTGCAATCGCAATTTCCGGGCGCTCTGGGCGATGCCATCTTTGCCATGCGCAAGGGCGAAATCAGGGGGCCGGTGAAGAGCGAATTCGGCCTGCATGTCGTGCGACTGGAGGAAATCATTCCGGGCGGGCCGCTGCCCTTGAACGAAGTTCGGGGCGAGTTGGAACGTGAATTGCGCGATGCACGGGGAGATGTTGCGTTTCGTGAGAAGGAACGGTCGATTTCCGATGCCCTGTTCGATGGCGCCGACCTCGGCACGATGGCGCAGTCGGCAGGACTCGAGCTCCAGTCTGCCAGCGGATTTACTCGTTCGGGTGGCGATCCGTTCGGCAATAACCAGGCGGCGATCGATGCCGTTTTCGATCCGCGCGTTCTTACCGAAGGCGGCATCAGCGACATTATCGAGATAGATGCAAATCGTTCGGTTGTGCTGCGGGTTGTCGAACATCATGAGGCCAGTCGGCGGCCTCTCGACGAAATGCGCGAACAGATCGTCGAGTCGGTGCGCCTGACGCGGGCCCGGACGATTATCCAGGACAAGGTCAATTCGCTGCAGGAATCACTCAATGCGGGAGAATCGATTAGCGAGGCCGCCGCCGCCGTCGACGCAAGCTTTACGCCATACAGCGTCATCGATCGTTTGAACGAGTCGGTAGACGGACGAGTACTGGAGGCCATCTATCGGGCGAAAAAACCTCTTGCAGGCAAACCAAGAGTCGGAACCGCGATAACCGACGAAGGCGACTACGCGGTATTCACTATCGACGCCGTCGCACCGGGTCGTCCGGAAAGTGTGCCGTTGGCCGATCGCGATGCACGCAAGGAACAGCTGAGCGGCCAGTCCGGATCGGCGGACTACACAGCTTTCGTTCTGCAACTGGAACGTGAAGCTGACATCGTGCGCAGTGAAAGCGCGCTGGCTGAACAGGATAATTTCTAGGGCGCGATAACGTTACAAATCCGCTCGTAATGACGGCGCTGACGTCCGCATCCAGACAAGAACATAACAGCCAACAGGGAACGCCGGATGAAAAAAATTGCGCTGCACTGGCAAATTCTGATTGCGATCGCGCTGGCCGGCGTCGCCGGTTTCCTGGTTAATTATTTTGGCAAAGGCGATCCAACGGCGCCTGCTTTTCTCGGTGTCAGCTTCCTGACCGCATTCGATTACATCGGTGAGATGTTTCTCAATGCGCTGAAGATGATCATCGTGCCGCTGATTACCTCGTCTATTATTGTCGGCATGGCCGGTATTGGTTCCAGCGGTAATCTCGGTGCGCTGGGCGGCCGGACGCTTGCTTTCTATGCCGTCACGACTACGGCTGCAATTCTCGTTGGTCTGCTGCTGATCAATGCTGTGGGGCCAGGCTACGCTGACGGCCAGCCGGTCGGCGAATCACTTGCGCTGGATACGCCAGCCGGCGATATTGCGGCGCGCGTCGAGGGCAAAGGCGCGGGCGATGTCGCAGAGATCTTTTTGCGCATGGTGCCGCCAAACGTCGTCATGGCGGCCGCCGAAGGTCAGATGCTCGGAATCATCTTTTTCGCGTTGCTCTTTGGATTCTTCATGACCAAGTTGGATCATGAGCTTGCAGAGCCGATGTTCAAGTTCTGGGACGGCGTGTTTCACGTGATGATGCGCATGACCGAGTGGATCATGAAGTTTGCGCCGATAGGCGTGTTCGGCCTGGTCGCTGCGGTCGTTGCCGAGAGTGGCTTCGAGGCCGGAAAACCACTGGCTATTTTCGCGCTAACGGTGCTCGCGGCGCTCGCCGTCCACACCTTCGTCACATTGCCGGTACTGATGCGTGCCATTGGCAGGGTGAATCCGTGGAAAATGTATCCGGCCATGGCGCCGGCGATGCTCACCGCATTTTCGACTGCATCATCGTCGGCCGCACTGCCGGTCACGATGGATTGTGTCGAGAAAAACGTCGGTGTGTCGAACAAGATTTCGAGTTTCGTGCTGCCGCTTGGCGCAACCGTCAATATGAACGGCACGGCGCTGTACGAGTGTGCCGCCGCACTGTTCCTGGCGCAGGCCTACGGCCTCGATCTGACTTTCGGCGTACAGTTTTCTATCGTTGTGATCGCATTGATGACGTCCATTGGCGTCGCCGGCGTGCCGTCGGCTTCGCTGGTTGCAATCGCCATCATCCTTGGAGCAATCGGACTGCCGGCTGAAGCTATCGGTGTGTTGATGGTGTTCGACCGTATACTCGACATGGTTCGTACGAGCGTCAACATCTTCGGCGATGCCTGCTGCGCGGTCATCGTCGCGCGCCTGCAGGGTGAAGAAACCAACATCGCGCTCGGAAGCTGAGCTGCGACTGAATCGGGACTAGTCGTCCTCGAGGTACATGCCGATCGTATTGTAGCCGCCGTCGACGTACAGGATTTCTCCGGCGATGCCGGCCGCGAGGTCCGAGCACAGGAACGCCGCCGCATTACCGACGTCTTCCGGGGTGACATTGCGCCGTATCGGTGAAACCTGTTCCATGTGGGCGAGCATCTTGCGAAAGCCGCTGATGCCTGCCGCGGCGAGCGTCTTGATTGCACCCGCTGAAATTCCATTGACACGAATGCCGCGAGGCCCGAGATCGGCGGCGAGAAAACGTACATTCGCCTCCAGGCTCGCCTTGGCCAGTCCCATGACGTTGTAGTTGGGCACCGCACGCACGGCGCCGAGATAGGACAGCGTCAGGATCGCGGAGTTGCGTTTCTCCATCAGCGGCAATGCGGCCTTTGCCAGTGCCGCGAGGCTGTAACTGGAGATGTCGTGCGCGATCTGGAAGCCTTCCCGGGTGACG
Organism: Gammaproteobacteria bacterium; assembly: GCA_029865385.1. GTDB lineage: Bacteria > Pseudomonadota > Gammaproteobacteria > Steroidobacterales > Woeseiaceae > JAKEGN01. The sequence goes on along the minus strand of JAOUGX010000098.1, from coordinate 1,025 downwards.
CTTTCGATAAACGTACCGCTCAACTGATCGCGCGGCGCAAAGCCGACCGAATGCACGAGCACATCGAAATGGCCCCATTCTTTCTTGAGCCAGGCCATGACCTTGTCGATTTCCTCGTCGGATGCGACATCCAGCGGATAGGTGAGTTTCGAACCGAGCTGGCTCGCCATTTCTTCGACGCGCGGCTTGAGTTTGTCATTCTGGTAGGTGAGAGCGAGTTCCGCGCCTTCGCGGGCGAAGGCCTGAGCAATGCCCCAGGCAATCGAACGGTTACTCGCGAGGCCGACAATCAGCGCGCGCTTTCCTGCCATGAATCCCATTGGTTTTCCCCGTGTCTTTGCTTTTCTGGTCCGGGCTGACGTCAGCTGGACTGGCGCGTGACGTCGACGTACATAGTCAGTTTCTGGCCGGGCCTCAGAATATTGTCTTTGTTGATGTTGTTCCAGCGTTCGAGATCGGAAACTGAAATTCGAAAGCGGCTTGCGATCAGGTACAGCGAGTCGCCGCTGCGCACAGTGTAATTCAGTTTACGCGTCGTCGGGCCGCTTGCTTTGGCGGTCGTAGCAACGGACTTGTCGGTCCAGATCACCAGCTTTTGCCCGATCGAAAGCGTGTCGCGGGGCGCCACGCCATTCCAGGCAGCCAGTTCGCGCGTGCCGACCCCGTAGCGCTGGCCGATGGACCAGAAGCTCTCGCCGGAGGCGACTACGTGTTCAAGCCGATTACCCTGCCGCTTGCGGTTCTGCGTGTCCTCGCGTCGTTGCTCTGCACTCAGGCTGTAGTCACTCAAAGGCTTCGTTGCGACCGGGATCATCAGGTAGTCGCCGGCACGTATCGTGTTGCCTTTGAGATTGTTGGCGCTTTTGATGGACGCGAGCGGCGTGTGGTATTGGTCTGCGATCTCGGAAATCGATTCGCCCGGCTTGATCTTGTGCCGCTGCCAGCGCACCCGTTCGCCAGGCGGAACGGATTCCAGTGCCGTCACGAAGTCCTGTGCGTAATCCACCGGCAGTATCAGCCGGTGC
>JAOUGX010000180.1 GCA_029865385.1 Gammaproteobacteria bacterium | reverse complement strand
AAACTACGAACTTCATTCGCCGGGGTTCCCGGGTACAGCAGGGACAGTCCGAAGTAACTCGTATCGCTGAAATAGTTGTAATCCGCCGTACCGTAGCCGATTTCGAAGCCCCATTGCAGAATATGCCTGTCGGAATAACCCCATTCCCAATCCTGCCTCAGCTTGTACTTGCGGAATTCCCTCAGGTCGTTCACGGTCGAGACGTACTTTTCCGAGTCGTCAATATTGCCGCTTCTGGTATTGCCATAGGAGTCCACCGAAATGAAACTGGTACTCTGCAGGTCGTCGCGCCACTGGTTGTGCAACTGCATCCAGAACTGGAAGTTTCGGGTGTCGCTGCTCGCGATTTCCTGTTCATCTATTTTGTCCGCGAGGATCACAGTGATTTCGTCCTTGGCGTACAGTGCATTCGCGGAGAACGTTGCATCCGGCGATAACTCGTACGAAAAAGAACCGAACGCATCGTAGTATCGCGGTGAGCCGAGTTCCGGCTTGAGTATCAGGTCCAGGTTGCCGCGCCTCGCCGACACCAGCCAGCCGCCCCGACCGCTTTCCAGTGAACCGGATACAAGTGCAGACGTGTTGTACACACTGAGTCCCAGCTCGTTTCGTTTGACAACCGACGGATCGATCGTGTTTATCAGTATGGCGCCGCTCATCTTGTCTCCGTAACGCAGCGGCAAACTTCCCGTGTAAGCCTCGACGCCGTCGATGATGCGAGAATCGACGGTGCTGAAGATATTCTGGAAATCGCGGGCATGGAAAGGGTCCAGCAGTTCGTTGCCGTTCAGATAGACAGCCGTCTCACGGTACTCTCCGCCGCGAAAATAGGTCCGGGCGGAGACACCGCTTGATGCCGTTCCGGGCAGTACCTGTACCGCCCTGAGTGGATCGTCGCCGATGTCGGGAAGATTCTGAATGGACAGCTGGGACACGAAATACGGAGAACTGCTGAGGTCGCTCCAGATGTTATAGCGGCTCGACGACACGGTAATCATTTCGATCGCTTCCCGTTCCGCATGCAGCTCGAATTCGACAACCGTCGGCTTCCCCGACCTAACCTTGACGGTTCTTACGCCGGGCTCAAAGCCCTCGGCATCAATCTGTATCCTGTAGTCCCGAGACTCGAGCAGGTGATACTGGTAGACCCCCGAACCCAGCACCGCAGCATCCGGCAGCTCCGGCACCGACGACACCTGTGCATGTTCGATCAGTCGCCAGTTGTCATCCTCCCGAATGATCAACAGCAGGCTGCCGAAACCCGCCTTCCCGATATCGTCCCGTACGATCAGGAGGAAGCCCTGCTCTTCTTTCACGGTCAGGTGGAAGGGCGCAAGGATCTCCCGAACGATTTCCAGTGGCTCGGATGATGCGGGCTCTGCCTCGACCGTGAATTCGGCGCGGACAAGGTTGGTACTGTAGGCAAAGGGGTAGCCGGCAGCGCGGAATTCATCGATTACGGATGCTACCGGTCGTCCGGCGAGCACGGCCTTCCCATCGGCAGCGACCCCGGCCGTTGGCAGCCAGGCGAAAATCGCCGCTGCAAACCATATAAACGCACTGTTGCGAAGACGCCCGACGGACATCAGCGGAATCCGCTTGTCAGGTAGCACCGGCACTTTCATCCAGGGCCTTTTCCTTGACGATGACAACGCCCTCCTCAATCGACCAATCCAGATCCGTGGTCATCAATACAACGCGCAATGCGATCGACGGTTCCAGATCCACCTGTCCATAGCCGATCAGTGATTCCGTTCTCGCCAGGTTCTCCGCGGACGAAGAGTCGAAACGAAATTCACGACCGGATTCGCGGCTGACCCAGCTGAGGAATTCATGGATTGTCTTGCCGTCCGTGTTCCACGCCGGCGTCGTCTTTTCGATCCAGCGCCACTCATCGCCATAAGCCAACACCGGAACGACGCTTGGCGCTTCCTGGCCGGCGACCAGGAGCCTCTGGCCCCCTAGTGCGGTCGCGGTGAAATTTGCGTTCTTCACCGAGACCTCGCCCTGCCGGACCATGACCATCAGCTTGTCATTCATGTGTTGCGTAACGTAGCGCGTACCCAGCGGTGTAACAACCCCATGATCCGTTCGAATGGACAGCGTACCGGTATTCTTATTGCCAAACTGCGCGCCGGCATTGGAATCAAAATAAATTCGTCCGCGCTGCAGGTAAATTTCGTTTGCAGAAACGAGCGTCAGGTTGGTGTGTTCGTCGAGGCGCAGCGAGCCGCCGTTGCTCCAGGACAGTGCCATGCCCGCGTTGCTGCCGGTGTTGATCGACTGGCCCGGCGAAACAGCGAATGCGCCAGGTGCCGGGTAATACGGAATGCCGGACGCATCGGCTATGCGCAGGTCACCGAAGCGCTTCTCCACCATGGCCACGGGGCTGCCGTCGACGGGCGCCAGCCGCGGCTGATAGAGCAAAACGCCGATGATTGCAGCGATTGCCACGGACGCGGCCATCGCGAAATAGTTGTTGCGGCGCCGCTGCCGGCTCCTGACACCGTTTTGCCATGCGGCATGCACACGCTCGCGAATCTGCTCTTCGCGGTCCGCGCGCGGCAGCGGACGGGCCGCCGCATTGGCAAACAGCGCTTCAAGAGCCTCGTCGCTCCGGATATCGGATTCGAGTTCGGGTACGCTTTTCATGTCAGTCCTCTGTTCGCATTTTCCACCTGCAGCGATTCGCTCATCGTTGCATACACATCGCAGAACGCGCGCTTTGCGCGTGCCAGCAATGATTGGGTGGCCTCCGTGCCCAACTCCATTCGCCCGGCTATCTCCTTGACCGAGTAGCCATCGATGTATTTCCATTCCAGCACGTTGCCGTAGTTCGGCGGCAACTTGTCCAGCGCAACCTGGATTAGCCGGACCAGCTCGACACGTTCCTGGCGCCGGTCGGGACGCAGGCTGTCGTCTTCCTCCAGCGAGTCGACTACCGCCTGAACCTGAGGAAAATCCTCGATCAGCACGATGTTTTCGCGATACCGTCCCTGCTGACGAAGCCAGTCGGTCGCTGCGTTGCGGCAGATCGTGCAAAGCCATGTGAACAGCGCCGCCTCGCCCCGATAGGAGTCGAGATTCTGCGTCGCCTTGCACAAGGCCATCTGTGCGACCTCCTCGGCCGCATCCATGTCATTGCCGAGCCTTGCCAGCGCAAAGCGGTACAGGCGCCGGAAGTTGTCGTCGAAAAAACGCCTGAATGCCTGCTCGTCCCCGGCAAGCATCTGTTTTACAAGCTTTTTATCCTGCGCATGAAGTAACAAGTTCGACAGCCTCGTAGCTTGCCTTGAACCTTAGACGGTTCTGCACGGTGATTCGGTCGGATAACGGCGACATTTCCCGGCCAATCCCGGCCGGCAA
>JAOUGX010000097.1 GCA_029865385.1 Gammaproteobacteria bacterium | reverse complement strand
GAACCGGGTGTGTGGCGGTAAGTCACGCAATACTCCCGCACCGACCTTGATCAGGTCCACAAGATAAATGGTAAGTCGTTGATTGGATTGGTGCCGGAGAGAGGACTCGAACCTCCGACCCACGCATTACGAATGCGTTGCTCTACCACCTGAGCTACTCCGGCAGGAGTATGGATTTTGAATCACTGGCGTGCCGCCGAGCGGTCGCCTGCAATGCAGGCTCCTACAACTTCTGCGCTTACCTGCAGTGCAGGCTCCTACAACTTCTGCGCTTGCCTGCAGTGCAGGCTCCTACAACTTCTGCGCTTACCTGCAATGCAGGCTCCTACAGCTTCTGCGCTTACCTGCGGTGCTGGCCCCGAAAGATTCCGCGTTGACTTCGGCGTGGCCCGCGGCAGAAATCGGGCGCGAGTATAGCGTTGCAGACCGCGATCGACCAGCGCGAATTCCGGCCTTATTTCTTGTCGCGGATTCGAATCAGTACCTCGACGCTTTCCTGCTCGGTGCCAGGCGGCAGCTGCGGCAAGCCGAGAATTTCGACCTGGTTTGCCGGAATGTCGCTCAGCTTACCCGTCTCCACGTGGAAGAAGTGGTGGTGGGCATGGGTGGTCGAATCGTAGTACTTGCGGCTCGGATCAACGGTCAGCTCCTTCACCAGGCCGCATTCGCCGAACAGGTTCAGCGTGTTGTATACCGTGGCCTTGGAAACGCGGCTGCCCTGGGCCCGAAGCTTTTCCAGCAACTGGTCCGCCGACAAATGCTGTGGCCGTTCCAGCAGGACCGCGGCGACCTCCAGGCGTTGCGGGGTCGGTAACACACCGTGCTCTTTGAGTTTCGCGGCAACGTCTGAACGAGACATCGGTCTATGTCCATCAAATCAAGGATTTGCAAAGTATAGACCAATTGCCGAAGCAAAAGGCCAGCGGCGCGCCCGCGAGCGACGCGAATCCGGTGCTATTGCCGCGAAAAGACGGCGGGATTCCTGAATCCGCCAAGCTAGGCTGGCGATTCAGACAAGGAGGTTTGAAATGCATCATTCGATTCGCCGCCTGGCCGGCTTCACCTTATATGAGTTGCTGATGACGCTCGGCCTGGTAGCGGTCATCGTCACGCTCGGCCTGCCCTCGTTTGGCTCCATTCTCGCCGGAAGCCGGCTTCGTGCCGAAGCCAATGCCCTGTTCGAAGCCGTGCACCTCGCGCGGAAGGAGTCCATCGTCAGAAGGCGCGCCGTCACATTGTGCCCCAGCCTGGACGGGCAAAATTGCGATCCCCTGAACGACTGGTCTGTCGGCTGGATGCGCTTCGTCAATACCGACCGGGACGACCCGCCGGTTCGCGATCCCGACGAGCCGGTACTGCACTACCATATCGTGCAACCCGGCACTCTGATCGACTCGAACCGGCGCGGTTTTACCCTCAGGTCCACGGAATTGCGGGCCACCAACGGCACACTTGTCGTCTGCGATCCGGCGGAACGGGCAGCTGCCCGGGCGGTCGTGGTCAGCTATACGGGCCGGCCCCGGGTGGCCCGCCAGGACTCACGCGGCCAGGCCTATCGTTGTGCGCATTAAGTCAAACCCGCCCGGCCCATCGATACCGCTTGTCCGGGTCGGTGGCCCGCTCGTCGGATACTTTATATGTCTGCCTCCGCCGCCCGTATATTGCGCGCATGAAAACTCGATACCAAAACGGCTTTACGCTGTACGAACTGCTGATCACGGTCCTGGTTATCGGCGTGGTGGTTACGCTCGGCATCCCGAACCTCAGCGCATACACTCAGAACAGTCGCATGACCAGCACGGCCAACGACCTGCATTCAAGCTTCCTGCTTTCACGCTCGGAAGCGGCCCGCGCCAAATCGAACATCACGATCTGTGCCAGTGCGAACTCCATGGCCGGAGCGGCAGCGTCATGTGGCGGTAATTTCAACCAGGGCTGGATCATTTTCGTTGATACCGATGGCGATATCGTGCGCGATGCCGGTGAAGCGATTCTGCGACCGCATGCCGCGGTTCCTAATGGCGTCAACATTATTCCGGACAACGGCGCAACGTACTTCAGCTATGCAGCGACTGGGCTCGGTCGAGGTGATGTCAATGGTCCGTCATTCGTCACCGCGATGATTTGCGACGACCGTGGCAATGTCATCGCGCCCGGCGGCGCGTCGGCTGCTCGCCGAATTGTGGTTACGCCTATAGGACGATCGACGGTTATCCGCGACAAGCAGGCGATCGACAATGCCGGTGGTGTTTGCCCGTAGTCGCGGCATTTTCCGCAACCTTGACCCGACCAAACTGGAACAAGACCAATGCTAGCAAGAGTGAAACAAAACCGATGTGCAAAGCCGGCCAGGATCGAAGGCTTTACGCTCATTGAAGTCCTCATTGCACTTGTCATCATGTCAGTGGGCATGCTCGGCATTGCCGGTCTCTATGTGCATAGCATGCAGGCCGGCCGTACCTCGATGCTGCGCCACCACGCCATAACACTGGCAGGAGACGTGGCGGACAGGATCCGTGCCAATCCCCGTGCCGGTGCTGTGTACGCGCTCGCCGGCGCTAATAACAATTGCGTTGCTGGCGGCATCGACTGTACCCCTGCGGAAATGGCCGGCAACGATATTTTCATCTGGAATCAACAAGCGGCAGCAACGCTGCCCAATGGCAATGTCGTCGTCGTCTTCGACAATGGCGTGGTACCACCGACCTACCAGATCACGGTTTCCTGGACGGAACCGGGTGAGGTCATGAGCTACGCGGTCACCATCCCGGTATTTGGAATCTAGGCGCCATGATGAATCGAAATTCTCAACTTGTTCACCGTCAGGCTGGCGTAACGCTTGTCGAAATCCTGGTTGCCCTGGCCATCGGTTCATTTCTGATGATCGGCGCAATCCAGGTCTACACACAGAGTCGTCACGCGTTCGTGGTTAACGAATCGATTGCACGGGTTCAGGAAACCGCCCACTTCGCAATGGATACGGTCGAAGCAGACCTTCGGATGGCGAGCAACTGGGGTCGCCACAGTCGCGGCAGCGCCGTTGAAGGTCGCTCGTTGCTGGCCGACCCGAATCCCAAGGGGCTGACCGTGCCGACCGGTGTCACCGGCAGTTGCGGTGCAACCTGGGCTTTCGATCTTGCCCGGCCGATTGCAGGCGGCAACAACGCGTACACGTTGCCCTGTGCACCGGCTGGCGGTGCAATTGCGCAAGCAGCATCCGATATCGTTACCGCGCGACGCGCGACTGTGGCGGCAACGGCGGCACAGCCCGGCCGTCTGCAAATCCAGTCGACGCGCATCCAGGGTGAGATTTTTGAAAACGGTGTCATTCCGACCGCATTCGACCCGGCAGCGTCGGAAACCCACGATCTGCTGATCAACTCCTACTACGTTGCAACGGACTCGGCACTGATTCCCGGTTCGCCGACGCTGCGCCGGAAATCACTGCAGACTTTGGGCGGTGCCCCGACCATTGTGGACCAGGAAATAGCGCCGGGCGTGCAGAACATGCAGCTGCAGTTTGGTGTTGACGTCGATGAGGACAACACGGTTGATCGCTACGTCAATCCGGGAGATCCGATTCTGGATCCGGCAGACGCCGCTTTCATTCCGGGTTCCCGCGTCATTACCGCGAGGATCTGGCTCGTCGTACAGGGCGTCGAACGTGAAGCCGGAATTCAGGATACCCGCAACTATTCACCGGGTGATGTTGCGCTTGGCAACTTCAATGATGCGCGCAGGCGAATTCAGGTTTCGAAAACGATATTGCTGCGTAATGCACGCTCTTAATTCGATACGAGAAAGAAAATGACACAGATCAAACTTCGAAAAAGACAGGACGGCGCCGCACTGATAGTCGGCCTGATGTTGCTGGTCGTAATTACGATTCTTGCAGTCTCCGGCATGAATACCGCCACGACCGAACTGGCGATGGCCCGCAATGCACAGAATTACGAGAACGCGTTTCAGGCTGCCGAAACCGGCCTCGAACGCGCGCTCTCCCAGGGGCGCTTCAATACTCTGGCCAACACGGACCTGGGACAGTATGTCGTCGATGCGTACGGCCATGAAGAAGTGCATGCCGTCATAGCATTTGAGGACTCGACCCTGGTTCCGGACCGTGCCTTCAGCCTGGGTGTCGGCAGCGGCATCGCCGCCTATCACTTCAACGCTACTGCTACCGCAGAATCGAACCGGTCAGTCGGCGGCACGACGGACAGGGATGCTTCTGCAGTTCACACACAGGCTTTTTATGTCGTCGGCCCGGAATCGCCGTCGCTCTGATCACTTGCTGAGCAAGAACCAAAGGAAACGGGGTAAGCGCCATGCACATTCGAACAATACTGGCATCGATATTACTGGGTCTAAGCGTCTCCGCTGCGGCCGAATTTACGACCATTGAACGAGCCTACGAAGTCCCGCTTAACCTGCTGCGGGTACCGGCATCGGTAAATGGCACTGTGATGTTCAAGGAATGCGCGACATGCGAGGAATTCCGCGTACCGGTTACCGAGAGAACCGAGTTCCTGATCGACGGAGAGTCGATGCGATTGAGGGATTTTCGCAGAAGCCTGTTTCGCATTCGCGATCGCGAATCCGAAGTCGTCACGGTCCGCCGCCATTTGCAGTCCAACACGATCACCGCCATTAAAGTGACGCACTGAAGCTGCTGTCAGTAAGAGATTTGAGGGAAAGATCATGAAGATCCGAACAAACAGAACGACAGGGATGATTTCCGGTTGCGCGCTGGCTTTGCTCGCCGGTGTTCCTGCCATCGCGGACGACACGGAATTGATGCTGATCAATCCGAATCCGGCACTGAATCCGAAACCGAACGTTATGTTCATCATGGATACGTCCGGCAGTATGGACACGATCGAGCAGACCAACGAACCGTATGACAGCACCCGAACCTACGGCGGCGCCTGCGATACGAACAGAATTTACTGGACCGACGTCGACGTCACACCGGTCTGCGACGGTACTGAAACCCAGTTCGTCGAAAAGTCCGCGTTCCAGTGCAATTATGCGGCAAATCAAATAGCCGGTATCGGCACCTTCACCAATACCATGGTGCAATATCGAAGCGAAGGCAATGCGTCGGCCAAGTGGCAATACCTGGAACCCGGTGAAAACACGGCCCCGGTCGAATGTCAGGCGGACTCCGGGCTGCATGGCGACGGCACACCTGGCTACGTATACGCCGCCAGCGGCGCCGGCCTGGCAAATCCCTGGACCAACAATCCGCAGAACGAGTTGTCCTGGGGCAGCGCACCGCGAAACCTCGCTTACACGTTTTTCGATGGTAATTACCTGAACTGGAAAGCGTCGCCATTGGCGGTGGACATGCAGCGCATCGACATCCTTAAAGCAGTGAGCAAGAAGGTGTTGAGCTCCGTCAACAACATGAATGTCGGCATCATGCGCTTCAGTGGCGCCACGGGCGGATCGGTCATTAAAAACATGTCCGACCTCGACACCAACCGGACTTCAATATTCACTGCGATCGATTCGCTGCCAGCAACCGGCAATACACCGCTGGCAGAGACCATGTATGAGAACGCCCTGTACTGGTTGGGACGACCCGCGCATTACGCGGATCTTGCGGGCCAGGTAGCCACCGACCCGGCAGCGCTCAGCGCGGTAGGTCCGCCGAAAGTCTACAAGCAGCCGTTGCTCGACGTCTGCGCCAAGAATTACAATGTTCTGATCACTGACGGTGTGCCGAACAGCGACCTTGACGGCCCGACATTGACGCCGACGCTGCCCCTGTTCTCGACCGTGCTGCCAGGACGTACAGCCTGTATCAGGCCCACCGGCGAAGGTGCCTGTCTCGAAGATGCGGCGGAGTACCTGGCAAATGTCGACACCGACGCGATCAACACCGGTGTGCAGACGGTTACCACTCACACAATCGGCTTCACAATCGACTTGCCGATCCTCAAAGACACCGCCGTTCGATCGGGCGGACAATACTTCCTTGCTGATGACGTCGAAACGCTGACGGTGGCTTTGCTACAGATTCTGGCCAACATCAACGACAGATCGCTTTCCTTCTCAGCGCCTGCGGTATCCGTGAATACGTTCAACCGCACGCAGAACCTGAACGACCTTTACCTGACGATGTTCGCTGCCCGTAGCCGCGCACACTGGCCTGGCAACCTGAAGAAGTACAAGATCACGAACGTAACTACGGTCATCAACGGCGTGCCGGAGATATCGTCGGTCATCACGGACATGAATGGCAATCCCGCGGTTAATGCCAATACCGGCTTCTTCTTCGATACCGCGCGCAGCTTTTGGACTGGAGGCGGGGCCGACGGCAATGACGTTCGCCTGGGCGGCGCCGCCAACCGGCTACCACCTCCCGTGTCGCGAAATCTGTATACCTACAACGGTTCGGATAACACGCTCTCAGGTGCCAGCAATGCGCTGACGCCGTCGAATGCTGCGGCCTACCAGCTCTCGGACTTCGGCCTGACTGGCGCTGCCGGCGAACCGACGATGGACGAGGTAATCCGCTGGATGCGCGGTGAAGACGTACGCGACGAAGACGGCAACGCCGCTACGACAATGCGAAATGCCATGGGCGATCCGCTGCACTCGGCGCCGGCGGCCGTCATCTACGGCGGCACTCCGCAGAATCCGGATGTCGTGGTGTACACCGCGACCAACGACGGCTATCTGCATGCGGTCAATGGAACAACCGGCGCGGAACTCTGGTCTTTCGTACCCAAAGACCTGCTACCGAACATGACCCGCCTGTTTTTCAATCCGGCCGCGAAGTACAAGCAGTACGGCATTGATGGCAATATCGTGCCGGTCGTCAAGGACGAAAACAACAATGGCATCGTCGATGGGAACGATTTCGTCTACATCATCTTCGGCAAACGCCGCGGCGGCGACAATTACATGGCGATTGACGTTACCAACAAGAATGCGCCCGAGCTGCTGTGGGACGTGACGCTTGACGATGCGGGCCAAAGCTGGTCGACACCGGTCATCGCGCGAATGGATATCAATGCCGGCGGGCTGAACAATGACAAGGCTGTCGTCGTCATCGGTGGCGGTTACGATTCAGTGCATGATACGCGTGCACATCCGTCGACACCCGACGCGGGAGGTGCAGGCCTGCATATCCTCGACCTGGTCAGCGGTGCCACTTTGTGGCGCGCCGGGCCGACGGGCTCCGGCGCCAATCTCGAACTCACCAGAATGACCCGTTCGCTGCCGAATGAGACACGTGTCATCGATACCAGTGGTGACGGCTACGCCGATCGCATGTACGCCTCCGATATGGGCGGCCAAATCTGGCGCTTCGATATCACCAAGGGTGCGACACCTGCGCAACTTGTGGCGGGCGGTGTTATTGCCCGACTGGGCGCCGAGGGACTGGGATCGCCGACGGATGCGGACACACGCCGCTTCTATAACTCGCCGGATGTGTCCCTGTTCAATGACAACATACAGGACCGACGCTTCATCGCGATCAGCATTGGCTCAGGTTACCGGGCTCACCCCTTTGACCTGAGCGCCTCGGACCGTTTCTTTTCGATTCGCGACAAGGACATTTTCAAGCGCCTGACGCAGACCGAATACGACAACTACAGCATCACGACGGAAGCCAACCTGGTCGAGGTCAGTGGGCAAAAGCAGGTTGCGATTTTGCCGACGGATCGCGGCTGGAAATTCACGCTGCCGCCGAACGAGAAAGTTCTCGCCGACTCGCTGACGTTCGATGACTCGGTGTTCTTCGTCTCGTTCACCCCGGACAGCAACGCAGCAGCGTCCTGCTCGGTTGGCCGAGGCACGAACTTCCTGTACCGGGTGAACGTGAAGAACGGCGACCCGGTGGTCACCAACCTGGCGACGCTGGACCCGAACGATGCGGACGACGCACGCCGGAGCCAGCTTGCACAGGGCGGTATCGCACCGACACCGACCGTGCTGTTCCCGAGTCCCGACGATCCGAATTGCACCGGCGCAGCTTGCTCGCCGCCGCCGCTCGGTTGTGTGGGTGTCGAGTGTTTCGACCCCGGATTCGCCAACAACCCGGTCAGAACGTTGTGGACACAGGATGGAATTGAGTAGTGGTTCCTGGCGTAAGCGCCTGAAATCACAAAAGATGTAAAGAACAAGCGTGGCCCGATTGGGCCCGGGCCACGCTCAAATTGGACTTCGCTTGGAGTACGGAAATGAAACTGCGCAATCTGATTGCGGTGTTGATGCTGGCAGCCGGCGTGCCGGCCACCGCGGATGTCGTGACGGTCGTAGATGCCGTCGAAACGACGACTTCGAATATCAATTTTCCTGTATCGAACAACGGGCGGCTACTGTTCAAGCCTTGCGCCGGTACCTGTTCGGCAAATTTCGTATCGGCCCGGCTGACGCCGGAGACGCGCTTCGCGATAAACGGTGCAGCAGTCGAATTTGACGATTTTCGAAAGCAATTTCTGAACATCAGGCCAGGTACGGATACCTACGCTCTGGTGAGCTACGACACGCGATCCAACACCGTTACGAGTGTGCAAATCGCAAATTGAATAGTTAAAGGATTGTGACTGATTGAGCGATTAGGTCACGGAATGATCAACTGAGGTATACAGAAATGACCACGTCCAGGAAACACGTCGCTTGGGCCGGCGTAGGACTGACGCTCGCACTGACAGCAGGTTCACCCGCGGTAGCGGACGATACCGAGCTGCTTGTGTCCAACCCGAATTCAGGCGCTATCAAGCCAAACATTCTTTTCATATTGGACAGTTCCGGCAGTATGACGTCGATCGAAACGACTCAGGAACCGTATGACAGCACCACTGTTTACGCTGGAAGCTGCCGGCCGAACGTCTATTACTGGACAGATTCGAGCAACATTCCATCCTGCGACTGGGACAACGACAACTTCATTCCGAAGGCCAGCTTCGTTTGCCAGCAGGGCATCATTCAGGCGGCTGCGTCGGGTTCCTACCAGGATACGATGGCGCAGTACCGGTCGCTGCGACGGGGAGATTCGTGGACACGATTGCGTTCCGGCAATACCGGCCTGGTCGAATGCAAAGCGGATTCGGGAAAACACGGTGATGGGAATCCACTGCTGCTGTACGCCCGCAATGGCACGGACAATCCCACCTTTACAGGCAACTCGAATGAGGAGGTCTCCTGGGGCAGCAATCCTACCGACAGGATCTACACGGTTTACGACGATAATTTCCTGAACTGGTATCACTTTTCACCGTCGAGCTCGATGAGTCGAACCGACATTGTCAAGCAGGTTACGAAGAACGTGCTCGGCTCGATCAATAACGTCAACGTCGGTATCATGTGGTTTAACTTCGACCAGGGCGGCACAGTTCATCGCGCGGTCAAAGATCTGGATTCGACGCGCGCCGCGGCGAATGCGATGGTTGATTCACTGCCGGCCAGTGGCTGGACGCCGCTCTCCGAAACACTGTACGAATCGGCATTGTACTGGCGCGGCATGGATTCCTATTACGGCGATAGCGGTACCGATCTCGAAGCGCTTGAAGTACCGGGCTACAACGCGCTCGGTGTACTCACAGGCGGTGAGTACAAAGAACCAGCGGAATTCGCTTGCGCCAAGAACTTTACCGTTCTGTTGACCGACGGCGATCCGACCCAGGACCGTGACGCTTACTCGAAAACACCGTTACTGCCCAATTTCGTATCGACAATGGGCCGGGCGAGCTGCACCGGCGGTGACGTCAATGGCGCATGCCTGGATGACATCTCTGAGTACCTTTCAAAAGAGGATATCAATCCAGCTGTACCGGGCGAGCAAACAGTCACGACGTACACGATCGGTTTCAGAGTAGACCTGCCACTTCTTAAGAGCACGGCAGAACTTTCGGGCGGCAAGTACTATCTGGCTGAAGACGTCAAGACGCTTACCGATGCTCTGACGGATATTGTCACGAACATATTTGACCGCGACGTATCGTTTACGGCTCCGGCTGTATCGGTGAATGCGTTCAACAGAACGCAGCATCTGAACGACATGTACATCTCCGTTTTTCGTGCGAGCACCGGCACTCACTGGCCCGGCAACCTCAAGAAATACACCATTAGAAGCGGCCAGATTCGCGACTCGCTGGACAACCCGGCTGTGGATCCGAATACCGGCTTTTTTGCAGATACCTCAAAGAGCTTCTGGACGCCGGGAGCATCGCCGGATGGGGCAAACGTCAACCTCGGCGGCGCATTAAGCCAGCTCCCGGATCCGGCGATACGCAAGGTCTATACCAACAATGGCCCGTCGGATCTGACCGCTGGTATGAATAGTATATCTACCGGCAATATTGGCTCGTTTACTCCAGCCGACTTCGGCCTTACCGGTGCAGCCGGCGAACCGACGCTGTCCGACATAATCCAGTGGGTACGTGGCGTAGACGTCCGTGATATCGACAACGACGCCAGCACGACCGTACGCCGGCAAATGGGCGACACGCTGCATTCGCAACCTGCCTCCATTGTGTATGGCGGCGGTGCGTTGCCGACAGATCCGATGGATATTGTGGTCTACTCCGCTACCAATGACGGAAATCTCCACGCTATCGACGCGCAAACTGGCAGCGAGCTGTGGACATTTATTCCTAAGGAACTTCTGGTTAATTCAGACGACCTGTTTTACGACGAGGTCATAAACTATAAGAACTACGGTATCGACGGCGATATCGTGCAGATTGTTGCCGATCGCAACAAGAACGGCATCATCGAGCCCGGTACGGACTTCGCCTACATCGTTTTTGGCATGCGTCGCGGCGGTGACAACTACTACATGCTGGACGTAACGACCAAGAATTCGCCGAAACTGAAATGGGTCAGGACTTTTACAGAATTCGGGCAGAGCTGGTCACCACCGGTCGTAGCCCGTGTAGCAACGTCCGGTGCCGGCGCAACCAGTCCGGATAAAGCGGTGCTGGTACTCGGCGCTGGCTACGATACCGTACACGATCAAGCGGTACACCCGAGTACCCCGGATAACGTAGGTGCCGGTGTTTTCATGCTGGATCTTGAAACCGGTGTCGAATTGTGGCGCGCGGGACGGGACAACGGCGCAGACTTGCAGTTGCCGAATATGACACGTGCAATCCCTGGCCGAATTCGCGTACTGGATATGTCCGGAGACGGATTTGCGGATCGCATGTACGCGGCGGACCTCGGCGGACAGATTTGGCGTTTCGACATATTCAGCGGAAAGACACCAGCGCAACTTGTGACCGGTGGCGTCATCGCTCAACTTGGCGCGGAAGGTATGGGATCACCGGGACCTGGTGACACGCGGCGTTTCTACAACGCGCCGGACGTTTCATTATTCCTGGATCACAAACATGACCGACGCTACCTGTCCATCAGCATTGGCAGTGGCTATCGCGCACATCCGCTCGACAAGAGCGCCGATGACCGCTTCTATTCGCTGCGAGACCCGGATGTATTCACCACCCTCTCGCAAGCTCAGTACAATGCGTACCCGATTGCCTATGACGGTGATTTCGTGGAAGTATCAGGAAAAATCGATACTTATATTCAGCCAACCGACCGTGGATGGAAATTCTCGTTGCCTCCGGGTGAAAAGATTCTTGCGGAATCGGCAACCTTCAATGATGAAGTGTTCTTCGTATCCTTCGAGCCTGAAGTAGCCTCGGCGGATCCTTGCCAGGCAGGCCTGAGCGTGAATCGCCTGTACCGTGTCAGCGTATTAAACGGTGATCCGGCGAGACTGAAAGACACGCTGGACCCGAATGATCCCGTTGCGATTGACGACGCGCGAGTACAGGAACTCGAACAGGGCGGCATAGCGCCGAAACCGACGTTCCTGTTCCCGAGCCCGCTGGATCCGGACTGCCAGGGTGAGGAATGCTCACCGCCACCGATCGGCTGTGTCGGCGTGGAATGCTTTGATCCGGGTTATCCAAACAACCCGGTGCGAACACTGTGGACTCAGGACGGCATAGAATAGACGTCCGCGAATAAATTACGGAGATATCCGATGCGAAAGTTTATGCGGGGCATTACGTTGACGGAGCTGATGATCGTTGTCGTGATCGTCGGAATTCTGGCAACGATTGCCTACCCCAGCTACCGGGAGTTTGCAGCGCGTGCGAAGCGCAACGAAGCGAAAGCGGCCCTGTTGCAGATAGCAACCATGCAGGAGCGCTTCTATCTGCAGAACAATACATACACGACGGATCTTACGCAGCTGGGGTTCGTGAATACGCCTTGTGA
Source organism: Gammaproteobacteria bacterium (assembly GCA_029865385.1). Lineage (GTDB taxonomy): Bacteria > Pseudomonadota > Gammaproteobacteria > Steroidobacterales > Woeseiaceae > JAKEGN01. Next base: position 516 of record JAOUGX010000097.1, on the reverse strand, counting down.
AACGACGGATTCGGGTACCTACGTATTTTGCGTGCCGAATGCCGATGCGAACAACTTCACAGCCGTTGCAACCTATCAGAATGCGGATACCGAACTGGGAAAGTGTGCAACGTTCCAGATCACCGGCGATGGTGCAAAGACTTCGAATCCGCTGCCTGATTGCTGGACACGTACGCGCTAGGAAATGCGAGAAAATCCGAGTCGTCTGCACCGCAGGCGACTCGCGAATTTGTCAAACAGGCGCTTTCTGCTGGCGTCCCGAAATGAACAACGCATCGATAATCAGGAAGGCGGCTCCGACCGATATCGCGGCGTCGGCCACGTTGAATGACGGAAACGGCCAATTGCCGAACCATACTTGAATAAAATCAATAACATGTCCTAAGCGTACACGGTCGATAAGGTTACCGACAGCGCCACCCAGGACCAGCGCAAGTCCGGCGGACAGTATGTATTGTCCCTCGTCCCGCAATCGCCATAGCCACGCCGCAATGAATCCGCTGACGGCAGTAGCCA
>JAOUGX010000096.1 GCA_029865385.1 Gammaproteobacteria bacterium | reverse complement strand
TTGCGATGGGCTCGAGCGAAGGCCTGAAACGCGGCATGTCCGTGAGCAATACCGGCGCGTCGATTTCCGTGCCGGTTGGCGAAAAAACCCTGGGCCGCATCATGGACGTGCTCGGCAAACCCATCGACAACAAGGGCCCGATCGGCGCCGAGGTATCGATGCCGATTCACCGCGCCGCACCGTCTTACGAAGACCAGGCCGCCACGACCGAGCTTCTCGAGACGGGCATCAAGGTTATCGATCTGATCATGCCGATCGTGAAGGGCGGCAAGGTCGGCCTGTTCGGCGGCGCCGGCGTCGGCAAGACGGTGACGCTGATGGAGCTTATCCGCAACATCGCGCACGAGCACTCGGGTTACTCGGTGTTCGCAGGCGTCGGCGAGCGAACCCGCGAAGGTAATGACTTCTATCACGAGATGACCGAATCCGGCGTTATCGACAAGGTGTCACTCGTATACGGCCAGATGAACGAGCCGCCGGGCAACCGGCTCCGCGTCGCACTGACCGGGCTGACGATGGCCGAAGCATTTCGCGACGAAGGCCGTGACGTCCTCATGTTCATCGACAACATTTATCGCTACACGCTGGCCGGAACGGAAGTGTCCGCACTGCTCGGCCGCATGCCGTCGGCGGTGGGCTACCAGCCAACGCTTGCAGAGGAAATGGGCGTTCTTCAGGAACGCATTACGTCGACCAAGACCGGTTCGATCACCTCGTTCCAGGCCGTCTACGTACCGGCGGACGACCTGACCGACCCGTCGCCGGCAACGACCTTCGCGCATCTCGATGCAACGCTCGTCCTTTCACGGCAGATCGCGGAGCTGGGTATTTACCCTGCTGTCGATCCGCTCGACTCGACCAGTCGAATTCTCGACCCGAACGTCATTGGTCAGGAGCACTACGATTGTGCACGCCGCGTGCAGGCCGTTTTGCAGCGTTACAAGGAATTGCAGGACATCATCGCCATTCTCGGTATGGATGAGCTGTCCGAAGATGACAAGCAGTCGGTTACCCGCGCGCGAAAGATCCAGCGCTTCCTGTCGCAGCCGTTCTTCGTTGCGGAGACCTTCACGGGTTCGCCGGGCAAGTACGTGCAGCTGTCTGAAACCATTCGCGGCTTCAATGGCATCGTGAATGGCGACTACGACAGCCTGCCCGAGCAGGCGTTCTACATGGTCGGCACGATCGAGGAAGCGGTCGAGAAAGCCAAGGGAATGAAGTAAGGCGAAAGCCGGAGAGTATTCGCATGGCCACAATACAAGTCGACATCGTTTCTGCCGAAGGTGAAATCCACTCCGGCGAGGCGAAGATGGTATTCGCGCCGGCCCGCATGGGTGAGCTCGGCATCACGCCGCGGCATGCACCGTTGCTGACGGCGCTGAAGCCGGGCGAGGTCCGTGTCGAGGGAGTTGACGGCAAGGAACATTTTTTCTATGTCACCGGTGGCATGCTCGAGATCCAGCCGCACCTTGTCACGGTATTGGCTGACACGGCACTGCGCGGCGAGCAGCTGGACGAGGCCGCTGCCCTGGCGGCCAAGCAGCACGCGGAAGAAGCGCTGAGGGGCGTTTCCGACGAAACCGATCTGGCCCAGGCGCAGGCGGAACTGGCCGAAGCCGAAGCGCGTTACCGCGCCGCACAAAAGCTGAAAGGCAAGCGCTGATCCCAGGCTGCCAGCTGCCGAATAACGAGTTACCTGGCCAGGGTTGCCTCCCGTGATTCGGCGCCTGATCGCGTCAGGCGTTGCAGGCTGGCATCGTTCAGTTTCGCGACCTGCGCGAGCAGGGACTCGAAGCGCCTGTCGTTTTGCAGCGCGGCGAGGCTCGGGTCCCGCCTCGCCCACCAGTGGTTGCGCCAGCCGCGTTCGATGGCGGTTTCGAGACGCTGCAGTGCCTCGTCGTTCCGGTCCAGGGCCACCAGCGCGACGACGGCCCAGTACTCCGTGTTTGGATTGACGATGCCATCTTCGGCGAGATTGTTGAGACTGGTGAGGAACGAAGTGATATTGGCCGATGCACTTTGGTCGCCAAGACGCAACTGCAGGTGGGCGCGATAAAGAGAGTGAGGGAAACGCCACACCCACTCGTCGTTAATCACTTCGAAAAGCAGCAACTCATGGTGTGCGCATTCCTTGTTGTAGAGCGACAGCGCAGCCTGCTCGTTGCCGAGAAGCCATGCCACAAGCGCACTCTGGGCACACTCCTGCGCTCCTGGCTGATCAGCAACCTGCTGCAACTCGGCTTTTTTGTCGCATGCAATCAATAGTGCGAGGTCTGCGTCACCAAAAAAATGCCAGTCGGCTGCGTTGTGCCGTGCCGCGACAAACCATTCTTCTGCCAGGTCAAGCTGCTCGAGTTGCAGGTACATGAAACCCTTGCGTGCGAGGTAGAACGCTCTGGTTGGTGCGCGATCAATGGCCAGCTGCATCCAGGGCATTGCTTCGTCGAGAGCGCCGTTCATGGCTTTGAGACGGGCCATGCCCGAATATGGAACCGGAAAAGAAGGCTCGAGTTCGATTGCATTTCGAAAGCGCGTTTCTGATTCCCTGAAATCGCCAAAACGTGCGGCATCGATGCCGGCATTCGTATTGATGATTGGCGACAACGGATCGAGTCGCAGTGCTGCCCTGTTGCGCTCCGCAGCTTCCTTGTAGCGGCCTATCGAGTTCATGACCACGCCCAGCCAGACATGCGCCATCGTGTAGGTGGGTTTAAGCTTGATAGCATGCTGCAGCGAACTGATTGCTCCTTCGAGGTCCCGTTGATTGTGACGAATCAAGCCCATTGATGCGTGAGCTTCGGCGCAGTCCGGCGCGATGACCAGCGCCTGCTGCGCCGCGGGCAGTGCTTTCGCTATGGAATCCGCGACGGGCAGGTTTCCGTAGTAGCCGGTACTCATCAGCGACATGGCATCCGCCAGGCCGCTGTATGCCAGAGCGAACTGCGGATCACGATTTCTCGCTTCCGTGAAATACTCGACTGCCCGGCTCAGCGCGAGCTCCGTGCGCTTGTGAAAGTGATGACGGCCCAGCAGGTAGAGGTTGTAGGCTTCGAAATCGCTGGTGGGTTGGTTGATGCCGCCGTGATCCAGAACCCTCAGATGAACGGACTCAAGAATCGAGCTGGAAATCTCCGATTGAAGCCGAAAGATATCCTCGAGCTGTCGTTCAAATGTGGCCGACCAAAGTTGGTAACCTTTTTCGGTATCGACAAGTTGCGCGGAAATTCGAACAGTATCCTCGTGTCTTCTTACGCCGCCCTCGACTACCAATCCGACATCCAGGCGCCTGCCGATCTCACGCACGTCTTCGTTGCGGCCTTTGAATGCGAACGACGAGGTGCGGGCGGCGACGCGCAAGCCAGGAACCTTGGATAGCTGGTCGCGGATCTCTTCAGTAAGGCCGTCCGAAAAATACTCGTTGCTCGGATCGTCTGAAAAGTTGGCAAATGGTAAGACGGCGATGGACCTGATGCCGTCGCTTTCCTTCGAAATCGGTGGCGTACGTTGAATACCGTGCGGCGTGATGTCGAACATCCACGACAGTACGACGGCTACCGGAAAGCCGACGAGTGCCGCCGCAACGAAATACCGAAGCAGATTCTCGGCATCGAATGCTTGCAGGAAAAGCTCGGCAACCTGCACGGCCACCCATGCGGCGGCGCCGTAAAATATGGCCACCCGTACGACCCGGCGGCGCACAAACTCCTGCCATAAAGATTGCAGCTTGTTGTCGGCTTGATTCACGCGCGCAGCATAACACCGGCGTTGTCGGCACCGGCAGGCCAAATCGGGACGGGCCCGCGGCAGCGTCCCAAACCGGGCAAACAAGCGCCGATTTGGTTATCCTGTGAGCCGCGTTCCCGAAGCCAGTCGAGCCAGAACATGAAAACGATTCAAACCTTCCTCCTCTGCATTTTGCTGGTGACACCATCGCTGTTCGCGCAGGACAGTGGCGGTTCGAAAATCTATATCTCCGCGGACATGGAGGGCGTTGCGGGAGTCGTATCCGGTGACCAGCTGGGACCGGGTGGCTTCGAGTACGAGCGGTTTCGGGAGTTCATGACGGCCGAGGTGAATGCCTGTATCGATGCAGCGCGAATGGCGGGTGCAACCGAAATTCTGGTGAGCGATTCGCATGGCAACGGGCAGAACCTGCTGATCGAGAAATTGCCGGACGACGTCATGATCGTTCGTTCGTGGCCGCGCGAGCTCGGCATGATGGCCGGTATCGACGACTCGTTTGATGGCGTCATTTTTCTCGGCTACCACGCAAGTGCCTCGAACACGCGCGGCGTTCGGGCGCATACGCAGTCCAGCGCAAACGTCGTGGACATCCGGATGAACGGCAACTCGATGTCGGAGGGAGCGATAAACGCAGCCATTGCCGGGCATTACGGCGTGCCGGTCATTATGATCTCAGGCGACGACGTTGCCGTTGCGGAGACGCAGGTGATCGTCGGGGAAATGGAGGGGGCGGTGGTCAAATGGGCCAGAGGCTTTCATTCGGCCCGGACGCTGACACCGGAGGCCGCCAACGAAGTCATTCGTACCCGGACCAAAGCGGCCATCGATCGAATAACGGATTTCCAGCCGTTTGTGCTGCAAACGCCTGTTGAGCTCGAGCTGACACTCAAACACTATCGGCCGGTGGAGCTGCTTTCCTACCTGCCGGGTGTCGAGCGACTCAATGCACACACTATCCGCTTCACCGGCAAAGACATTGTCGAAGTATCGCGATTCCTGACCTTCGTGCTCGATTACCAGGTCGATCTGCAACCGTAAGCAAAGAGGTACACAATCTTGGGCAATAGCCACAAACTGAATGCCATACCCGCTGCGGTCCTGTTACTGCTGTTATCTGCCTGTGGTGACTCCGACACTCCGGAGCCGGAATCCACAACGGAAGATTCACCCGAGGCAGTCGCAGTAGAGGCCCCACCGCCGAACCCGTACGAAGGCGCGGCTGTGTTCAGTGGCGCGAATCTGTGGGACGGAACCGCTGCCGCGATCCAGCAGGATGCGGTCCTCGTCGTACGCGACGGACGAATTGCCGAAGTGCTGCCGGGGCCGGCACCGGAAGGCGCCAGCGTCACGGACCTGAGCGGGCTGTGGATCGTGCCGGGATTCATCGATGCGCATGCCCATGTGTCCGGGTACTGGGCCGCCGACGGCGTGCAGGACATCGAGCAAAGGCTGCGCGATGAGCTGAGCTTGTATGCACGATACGGTGTTACAACGGTGAACAGCCTGGGTGGCGAGCCGGCGGAAGCCTTCAAGATTCGCGATGCGCAAAACGATTCGTCGCTTGCTCACGCAAGACTGTATGTCGCCGGCGACGTCGTTGCGGATACCGATCCACTTGCGGCGGCGAAAACCGCAACGACCAACATAATGTCCGGTGTCGACTGGGTAAAAATTCGCGTGGACGACAACCTCGGCACTGCGCAGAAGATGCCCTGGCCCGCGGTGGAAGCGGTGTTCGACGCGGCGAACGCACGCGGCGCGCGCGTTGCAACACATGTGTTCTACAGGGAAGACGCTTTCCGTTTACTCGAGCTCGGAACGGATCTGATTGCACACTCGATCAGGGATAAACCGCTCGACGATCCCTTCGTTGCCCGCCTGTTGAGCAGCGGCGTCTGCTATGTGCCGACGCTGACACGCGAAGTCTCAACGTTTGTCTATGCAACGCGACCGGATTTTTTCGATGACCCGTTCTTTCAAAAAGCGGCAAAGCAAAGCGAAGTGGAGCGGGTCAGTAGTCCGCAGTTCATGGCGCAAGTGGCGAGAAGTCCGCTGGCCGCCGGCTACAGGAAAGCGTTGACGCAGGCGCAGGATAATCTGCGCATCGTAATCGGCTCGGGCGTGCCTGTGGCATTCGGCACCGATGCGGGGCCGCCCGGCCGGTTTCCGGGTTACTTCGAGCATCTCGAGTTTCAGCTGATGCGGGATGCGGGCCTGACGCCACTGGAAATACTGCAAAGTGCGACATCCGTGGCGGCCGGCTGCCTGGGGCTCTCCGACGTCGGCTCGTTGACCGTTGGCAAGTGGGCAGATTTCGTTGTGCTCGGCAAGAACCCGCTGGAAGACATCTTGGCGACACGCTCGATTCAAAGCGTCTATGTTGCCGGCAACCGCGTGGCCGAATAGTCTCGAGGGGTGGTCGCCTGCGGTGCAGGCTCCTACAAGACACGTCCACAAATTACGATAAATCCCTTGTAGGAGCCTGCACCGCAGGCGACTTCGAGACGCCGCGTACGACATCGCGCTAAAGATCAATTTGCACCAACCCCTTTCGTTTCGATCGGTTACGCAGGCAAATTGGCCTGCACCGCAGGCGACCTCAAGACGCCGCATACGACATCGCGCTAATTCTGGCGGTGATACGCAAGCATCTCGACGATCGCTGCGGCTTCGGCCTTGCCGCGCTGATAGGCAAGCCTGCAGTTGGCCGGAACGGGACGTTCCAGCATCATTCTTGAAATCGACAGGGCCTGGCTGCCCTGGTCATCCAGCAGTGCGTAAACATAAGCTACGAGATCGGTAATCCGCGGGTCGAGTTCCAGCCGCTCGCAAAGGCCGGCGACCAGGCCGCCGGCCGTGGCCTGTCTTTCCTGTTCGCCCTTTTCGAGACGGCAAAGCGTTCGTATCCACAGGTGGGCCGCACGGGCGACGGCGTCGGCGGTGTGCAATGGTTCCTGTGGCGTGGATTCTGACATCGCGCCAAATTACAGGGCGCCGGACCGCGCTACTTGTCTATTGCGGTCATCTTCGTTTCAATACCAATCAAGCATGTTCTACGAACCCTCCACGCTCGCAATGACCGTCAACGTACTGGCGAGCTCGCTGCGTGAGGAATACGGCATCGATCCGGAACCGGTTTTTCGCGCCGCCGGCATCGACCCGAATCGCAGGAATACACCGCAGTGCCGGTATCCGCTTTCGACCATGAAGAAGTTATGGGACACGGCGGTGGCCACGACCGGGGATCCGACGGTCGGGCTGAAAACCGGATGGCATATCACGCCGGCACACTATTATGCGCTGGGGTTTTCGTGGCTCGCGAGTGAGAACCTGCTAGGTGCGTTGCAGAGGGTACAGCGTTACATGCGCATCGTGTCCACGGCTTCGGTGGAACTCGAGATCCGGGATAGCGGAGAGCACTATGTCGTTTCTGCTCGCTTCCCTGACGACTCGCGCAGCCCCCCAAAGGAGGGCATCGATGTCGGTTTGACCGCCCTGCTTCGATTGTGTGACCTGGTATCGAAGTCGGAAGTCAGGCCGGTGCGGGTCGAGCTGACCTGTTCGAAAGACGTTCACCCGGAAGCCTACCGGGAGCATCTGGGCAACAACATCCGCTTCGGCTGCGAGGTGGGATCGTTTTACTTCGACAAGGCTCAGCTGGAAGAGCCATTGCCTGGTGGAACGCCGGATGTCGCACAGGCAACGGATCGCATCGCGGAGCAGTACCTCGAAACGCTCGATCCGCACCAGGTGGCATCGCAGGTCCGGCGGCTGCTTGTTTCACTGTTGCCGTCCGGCAAGGCGGATCAGGACCGCGTGGCCAGCCGGCTGCACCGCAGCACCAGCACGCTGCAGCGCCAGCTCCAGGCGGAAGGCACCAGCTACCGCGACATCCTGGACCAGACCCGCAAAGGCCTTGCCGAGGAATATTTGCGCCAGCGCAAGCTGTCGCATGCGCAAATCGCCTACTTGCTTGGCTTTTCCGACCAGAGCAATTTCTCGCGAGCGTTCAAGCGCTGGACACGAAAGAGCCCGCGCGAGTTTCAGGCAGTCTGAGAAAATCTGCGGTCAAAAGCCAAGTCCCTGACGGTCATTCACCAGACCGCCTTTGCCACTGTTCGTATGCTGTGCCGGTCCATGCAACCAGGTACAGGAGCGAACAATGATCAGGCAGAAGAGCGTCCATACCTTCACCCTCCGGCGCCTGCCATTCTGGGTGTTCATTGCAGCCGGCGTTTCGGGCATCGCGCTTGCCCTGCTGCTGCAAGATGAATTGGCGACCGGTATCGTCGTGGCGATGTCACTGGGCGTCATCCTCGCATGCCTGGCTGCCCGGTTTCGTGACATCGGACTCAGTGGCTGGCTGGCGCCGGTCGGGCTGATCCCGGCAGTCGCGCTATTTGTCGGTTTCACGGCTGGTGACGGAGTCGAGGGACGCAAAGCGCCTGATGGTGACCATCTCGTGTATACGGTCGTGTTTTCGCTCATGAGCAGCGGGTCCTGGATCGCGTACCTGGTGCATTAGGGAACCAGGGTGCACTTTTGCTGACAAAGCATAGATGCGCCGATGTTGTTCATTGCTCTTCGTTGTCGTGCTTGCTGTATCCGATACAGCCGCAGAAACAGACTTCCGGCACCTGCAGTCTATTGGCGATACACGCTACCATCGCCTGGATTCGTCCATCACCGATCAGCGATATCACCTGTTCGTGCGACTGCCCGAAAGCTACGCGCAATCGGAGCAGAGGTACCCGGTTGTCTTTCTCCTCGACGGAGGCTGGCTGTATCCGCTCATTGCGGGTTACTACCGGTACCTGAATCAGGGCGACGAGGTGCCCGAGATGATCGTCGTCGGCATTTCCTACGGCACGGACGACTTTCGCGAAGGCAACCATCGCAGCACGGATTACACGGCAGCGTCGGATGAGCGCGATTTTTGGGGCGGCGCGGCCAAATTTCGGCAGGCATTGTCTGCGGAAATCATTCCACTGATCGATGTGACCTACCGCTCGCAAGCGGATCGCCGGATTTTGGTCGGCCAATCCATCGGCGGGCAGTTCGTGCTGTACGCTGCATTGACCGAACCGAAACTCTTCTGGGGATACATCGCCAGCAATCCGGCGCTGCACAGGAACCTGCCTTTCTTTCTGCGACGTTACGACGAGCCGCAAGAAACAACAGGAGCACGTGTCTTTGTTGCTTCCGGAACCGAAGACGATGTGACGTTTCGCGAACCCGCGCTGCAATGGATGCGCCACTGGACTTCCATCGTACCGCCCCCATGGTCACTCTGTGCCACAGACCTGGCCGGCCACAGCCACTTTTCCGCCCCGCCCGCTGCGTTTCGCGGCGGCATGCGCTGGCTGTTCGGACTAAGTTCGCCGGATGTCAGTTGCCGGACAGTGTCAGTGTCTTCAGGTTCGGATCCGCAAGAATCTCCGCCTCGGTAAACGGGAAGTCGATCCACTCTCCGCGCGAATACAGCTTGGTGAGGTCGGCAAAATGAGCGGACTCCGGTTCCGGTGACTGCGAATACGTGAGCATGCCCTGTGACTGCAAGTCACCGTCCTTGTCCCAGGAGACGACCTGGATATAACTGTTGCCGGTAATGATCGGCGTATAGCCCTCGCCCTTGCTGAGTCTCGAAATGATGTAGCTGAACATGCCCGAGGAACCCGGCGCGCCGGGGATCGGGATGTTGTCGCCGTTACGTCGTGAAAACTGGATCTCGCCCCAGGGGGCGTCGAGCGCGATTCCGGCGTCCTGCAACACCGTTTGTGCATCGCGCATGGCCTTGCGCAACGCGTTCGCAACCGCTGCGTTGTTCGTGGCTATGCCACGCGGCGTGTCGATGGGATCGTCCGGATCAAAAGGCACGCTGTACAAACCGTCAATACCGCTGGCGAGCTTCCAGAACTCGATCCACACTGCGACACCGCGACTATCTGTGTTGGCCCTGCGATCCCATTGTCGCAATACATCGCAAGTCGTAGCGATATCGGCGACACCATCGCCTTCGCAGACCTGCAGAATCTCGTCCAGCAAAAGCTCCGCGCCGAAATTTCGATGGCTGTAGAGCATTTGCTGTACATCGGCCGGCGCAAGCGTGCCGTCTTTTTCGAGCTGTTCGCGAACCAGCGTCAGGCCGGCGCGCGTGCGCAACGACCTTTCGGTTCGCTCCGGACCGATGATTGGCGAGTACCCTGTCAGAGGTGCGGCGGGATTCGCCAGCCAGTAGCTGTCGTTCGAATTGGTAACGTAGTCGTCGCGCTTGATGCGTGGCATGAGTTCCGCCGGCAGTGTGCCCGGCACCCTGGCCCGCGAATCCTTTTTCCATTCGCAGGCCGGGTCCGAACCGTCCAGCACAACGACATAGGAGGGAATATTCGCGACCGTAACGCCACAGGCGTCGAGCAATTCCTTGTCGACATTGGGCGTGCCGGAAATATCCGCATAGAAGGCATTGCCCTCGCGATCGGCGGCAATCGTATTGGTCCAATACACGCCTTGCAGGCTCAGCGCCGCTTCGACATCGTCGACCGACGTCGCCTTGTTCAGCGCCATATAGGTGGCCGTAGCCGCGGTGTTGTCTATTATCGCGTCACGGATCGCATAGGCATGCGTGCTGTTCCACGGCAATTGGTCGCTGACAATCAGCGGGCCGTAATGCGTCATGTACACTGTGTGCTGCCGGACCTCGGTGGAGCCATCATCGTTTCGCACCGGAACGTCGACAGTGAGCGGCCGGATGTTGCGCGTACCGTCGGCGTAGCGGTACTGCATTGGATTGTCGGCATCCAGTTGCAGCTGGTAGATGGTGAAACGCAGCGCGGTCGATACCGTATGCGTCCACGCGACATCCTTGTTGAAGCCGATGCCGATAAAGTTGCTCGCCAGGAGCCCGGCGCCCATCGAGTCCACGACGCCCGGAATGGTCGTGTGAATCATGTGAAAGCGCGACGATCCGTGCCAGGGATAATGCGGATTGCCGAACAGAATGCCACGGCCCGATTCACTGGCGGCCTTGCCGACCGCAATGGCGTTGCTGCCAATGCCCTGCAACCTGTCGAAGCGGGTGTTGCCGCCCGCTACCGTTTCGCCCGGCACCGCGGCCCGAATCATGTCCTTCTGAAACTGCGCCAGCCCGTAACGAATACCGAGGCTGACCGTTACCCGCGCGACGTCCGCGACGGTTATCGGCCGTACCCAGCCGGCATCGTTGCAGCTCGCCGGGAGTTTTCCGCGGTGATCTTCCAGGTAGCGGTTGTAGCCCGCAACGAAGCCGGCGGAAAAGGCGCGCATGTCGTCGGTCTGTGCGCCGCCGAAATGCCGAAGTTTTTCATCCGTCACGATAGCGCGGTGAAAAACGTCGCTTTCGAAGTTGCCGGCCTCGGGACCGAGATGAGCCGAAAGCTCACCGTTGACCATGGCCACGTCTTTGGCGTAGACGCAGACGCCGTCCGTAGCATGTGCATACGCGAATCCGTAGCCCAGGCTGCCCCAGTCATTCGCTTTTACGTGCGGGATGCCGTAACTGGTCCAGCGAAGTTCGGCTTTGTATCGCGAATCATCGTGTGCGCTGTCTTTTTTCGTGCAGGCTGCCAGCGCGAGCGGGAGCAGCAGAATGGCAAGGCAGGTGTGACGCGTCATTCCGGCGGCTCCGTTAACGATGAATCGCTGCTTTTGCCGGCAAGGCGCTCGGCGTACGGCTTGTAACTGATGTCGCGACCGAGAAAGTCCGTAACGAGATTTTCGGCCGGCCGCGTGCCGCCGCGCGCCAAAACCTTGTCGCGGTAAGAGCGGGCAACTTCGACATCTCGAAGGCCGGCCTCCTTGAATCGCGTGAACATGTCGGTCGCGATCGCGAGCGACCACTGGTAGGTGTAGTAAATCGCAGAATAACTGTTCAGGTGACCGAACGACGTATAGAAGTGTGTTCCTTCGACCGGCTCGAAACGCGTGTACTCGCGCTCAAGGCCCTGGCTCAGCGTATCGATGTCGAGGCCTTCGGGATTGCGGTTGTAGAGGTTAAGGGACAGCGCCGCGTAGTTGAGCTGGCGCCTGGTCGTCATGCCGAGGCCAAAGTCGCGCGCGGCGACCATGCGATCGAGCAAATCGCGGGGAATCGGTTCGCCTGCAGCGTTTTTCGCAAAGCGCGAGACGGTGTCGTAATCCCAGACCCACTCCTGCAGCATCTGCGACGGCGCCTCGACGAAGTCCCATTCGGTGGTGATACCGCTGACGTTATCCCAGCGGTGATGTCCGGCAAACAGCCAGTGAATGAGGTGACCGAACTCGTGCAGGAACGTTTCGACCTGCGCGTGTTGCATCGCACCGTCGCCTTCCGGAAAGTTGCAGATCAGGCCGGCGACCGGCAGCTGCTTGCCCTCGATTCCGTTGACGAACGGGAACATTGCCGCGTGCTGGTATTTGCCCTCGCGCGGATGCATGTCGAGATAGAAGCGACCGATGACCTCATCGCCGTCGAGCAATTGATAGCCCTTGACGTCCTTGTGCCAGGTGAAGGTGTCCCACGGTTCGATACGCACCTGGAAGAGGTCCTGCACCATCGACAGAAGTCCGTCGCGGGTATTGTTGTAGCTGAAATATTGCCGCACGATCTTCGAATCGACGTCGAATTGCTCGCGGCGCACCTTTTCTTCTATGTATCCGGATTGCCATCGCTCCAGACGTTCGGCGCCGGGCAGGTCCTGCCGCAGGCGCGCCAGCAACATGCCGTATTCACGATCCTGCGTTTCCGTCGTGTAACCCTTCAGTTCCTCGAGGAACGCCTGTACGCGCTCGGGCGAGCCTGCCATCTTGTTGGCGGTAACGAGCTGCGCGAAATTGTCGTAGCCGATCAGCTGTGCGAGTTCGTATCGTGCCGCGAGCAGTTTCTTCAGTACCTCCTCGTTCTGCGGATAGCCGCGGTTCAAATAGATCGTCTGCATTTTCTTGCGCAGTTCGTGGCTGTCCGCGTAGTCGAAGAACGGAAACACGTCCGGGTACTGCGTCGAGATGCGGATTTTTCCGTCCTCACCCGGCGCGTGCGAGGCGATGTAGTCGTACGGCAAGCCGGCG
>JAOUGX010000179.1 GCA_029865385.1 Gammaproteobacteria bacterium | reverse complement strand
GGGCTGAGCCACTGGTCGCCCTGCCAGCCTACACTCAGCGGATTCGGTGTAAAGCCGATGTCGGACGCTTCGTTATAGATGTAGCCCCAGTACTGTCGATAATCGTTCGAAGTCGTCTTGCGACGGTTCAGCAGTACTTCGGTGTAGGCCGTCATGTTGTCCGTGATGTTCAACTCACCGTCGGCGAAGAAAGTCGTTCGCTCGATTTCCGGGATCATGGACTCCGCGTCCTGGAAAGGATGGTCCATGTTGGTCACGCCGTCGGTCAGGCGATCGTAACTGACCAGGTACCAGCCTGGCGGCGTCACCAGGTAGCTCGGGTTGTTCGGATCGACTGCGATGCCCGGAATGTACTGGCCGAGGTCGCCGTCGTAGTCGTACTGCGCGAGCGTTCGTGACGGTGTCGGTACGTTGCCGCCGGGACCCTGGTAATCGTACAGCCACACATGTCCCCACAGCGTGTCGCGGCAGGCCGGGCTGTTGGTGCGCGGATCGATGACGTCGCGGCGATTGCCGGAGCTGTCAAAAATGTACTGTTGTTTGCAGGCAAAATAGTCCCTGTCGCCGCGCGCCAGCTCGTCTTCCTTGTAGTAGTCACCGGTCAGGCGGAAATTGCCGCGCGATCCTTCCATGCCCCAGGTTGCGCTGAGTCGCGTTTCCTCACCACCGGAACTCGACGGCTGCATGACGTAGGCATCGAAAGTGCCGCCCGTCTCTTTCTTCGTAAATATATTGACGACACCGGCTACCGCGTCAGAGCCGTAGATCGACGATGCGCCGTCCTTCAGGATTTCAATTCGATCGATAGCAATCAGCGGGATAACGTTCAGGTCAAACGATGAAACGCCACCGCGGGTACCGGCAGGTCCTGCCCTGCGGCCGTTGATCAGGTTGAGCGTGCGATTGGCGCCAAGGCCGCGAAGTGAGATGGTTTGCGCGCCGATGCCGCCGTTCTGTACGAAAGCCGTCGACGTAGCTGCGGTCACCTGTGGAGCACCGGCCGCGACCGTCGAGGTCTGCAACAGGTTGCCGAGTTCCGCGATGCCCTGCATGGAGGCCTTGTCGGTGACGATGATGTCCATCGGCGCCGAGGACGAAAACACGTCCTTCCGGATACGCGATCCGGTGACGATCACTTCTTCGATCGTGCCTGTGATTTCCTCGTCTTCCTGGGCGAGCGCCTGCGGGCTGACACCCAGCGCGCTCGCTGTGATAGCCAGGCTGATCGCGCTTGCCAGCGGATTTCTTTTGTACATTGATATTCCCCTATGCATTGATCTTGCAGGCGCCCCCGCATCGGTGGTCGACTGCAGAAGCTGGTGTTCTCTAATATTTGTGGCTTTTCGTATTGTTTTTATGCCTGTCTAGTGTAACCAAACAACACAATGGAAAACACCTGTTTTCAGGTATTTCTAATGGTTTAAAGGCCCGCGCGACCAATCGTGACCCAACTTTTCGGAATATGTTGTGCGTTCGCAACAGCATTGACGGCAGCGGGATCCGGGCTCGCAGCCGAACCGCGGCCAGCAGCCTTTTGGCGTTCAGCCCACGCGTGTGGGTAGTATTCCGCGATGCAGACCAAGCGAATCCTGATTGTTGGCGGGGGCTCCTCCGGATGGATGGCCGCAGCCTACCTTAATGCGTCCCTTAATCGGGGGGGCAAGCGGGTAGCCGACATCGCGCTGGTTGAATCGCCGGATGTGCCCCGGATCGGCGTCGGCGAAGCGACCATTCCGAATATCAACCATCTGCTCGCCGTCACGGGTATCGACGAGCGCGATTTCATGCGGGCGGTCGACGGCACATTCAAGCAATCCATTCGTTATGTAAACTGGCTGCACGGTAAAAGCGACTACTACCATCATCCGTTCAGCCGATACGAGCTCAAACCGATCGATTTTTCAGCCCGCGAATGGCTGCAGAGCGACCGTTCCATTCCATTTATGGAGACCGTTTCGGCACAACCGCTGATCTGCGAACTCGGGCTGGCGCCGAAAACCACCGCGAATCAGCCGTTCGGCACACCGCTCACCTACGCGTTTCATATGAACGCGCTGAAGTTCGCCGATTATCTTACGCAACATTCCGTCGCTCGTGGCGTCACGCATCATGTCGAGCACGTCGTCGACGTCGAGATGCGGGCCAACGGCTACATCGCCGCGGTCCTGACCGCTGCCGGGCGGCGTATTGAAGCGGAACTTTTCATCGACTGCACCGGTTTCGCCGGTTTGCTCATAGAGAAGAAACTCGGGGTCGGATTCGTGGATTGTTCGCAGTGGCTGCTGAACGATCGCGCGATAACGATGCATGTCGATTACGAGCACCATTACCCCGGCTACGTCAAACCCTATACGACGGCGACCGCTTTGTCGGCCGGCTGGGTGTGGGAAATACCGTTGCAGAATACGCGCTCGCTTGGCTACGTTCATTCCAGCGCGTTCATAAGTGAAGAGAATGCCGAGCGCGAATTGCGTGCGTTCGAAGGAGCACATGCGCAGAAGATTACGACCAGAACCGTACGTTTCAAAGTTGGCCGACGCGAAAAGGTCTGGGTCGGGAACTGTATCGCGATCGGTCTCGCGGGAGGATTCATCGAGCCACTTGAATCCACCGGCCTGTACCTGAGCGACCTGGCCTGCGTGATGCTCGCCGAACATTTTCCCTACACGGACGACTACGAAGCAATGGCATTTCGAGTCAATCGCATCCTGGCCAATCGCTTTTACGAGATTCTCGATTTCATCAACATGCACTACTGCCTTACCAAACGGGACGACAGCGTTTACTGGCGCGAGGTTCGCAAAGCGGAACGGATCAACGATCGCCTCAAGGCCAAGCTCGATTACTGGCGCCTGAAACCACCGACTCCGTCCGACTTTCAGGATTCCTTTTTTCCCGGACAGCCGGACGCGCCGCTCAGCGGCGGCGGCTGGCCAGGCGACCATCGCGCGCCGATCGACACGGCGGGCCTCTGGGGTTACTCGAGCTACGAGGCCATTCTTTACGGCATGGATTTCCTGCGCGAGGAATGTGACCGCTGGTACGGAGCGCAACGGCCAAAGACGCTGCTGTTCAAAGAAGTTTTGAACGCGGTACAGGCGGCCAGGCAGCAGTTGCCGCCGCACGATCTGTGGTTGCAGAAAGTGCTCGGCATGCCGGCGTACCGGAAAAGCGTCTGATGGGAGAACAGGATCGAATCCGGCGCATCGTCATCGTCGGCGGGGGCACAGCGGGCTGGATGACAGCGGCTGCATTGTCCACGGTATTGCGCGAGGACCTTTGCACAATCGAGCTGATCGAATCGGACGCCATAGGTATCGTCGGTGTCGGTGAAGCGACGATTCCCGCTATTCACGATTTCAACCGCAAGATCGGGCTGGACGAGCAGGACTTCATGCGCAACACCGGCGCCACTTTCAAACTCGGTATCGAGTTCGTTGACTGGGCCAATATCGGCGACGCCTACGTG
>JAOUGX010000178.1 GCA_029865385.1 Gammaproteobacteria bacterium | reverse complement strand
TCGGCGCCGATCCAGATCATATTGTGCTCATCGAGAACCGGCGCCCAGCCGCGCGGCACTTCGCCGGACGAGGTCGGGCTGATGTACACGAGCAGCCCGGAAGGGCGCTCCGGATCGTAGTTCGGCGGCACCCGCATCTGCCACTCGATCAGTTCATCGGCGGGCTGCACGTCGGCAAGTCGGGCAGCCGTTTCCTCACTGACGAGTTCGGCCAGCCTCAGTCCGAGCACGAAGTCGCCGGTTTGCGGCGCGCCCGCAGGCTTTGCAACTTCAGCGACGGATTGACCGGCCGCCGCCGTGAAGCTCGTGAGCAATACAATCGTCAGGATGGAATTGCATCGTGGTGTCAGGGTCACAACAGCTCCTGTCATCGTCCGCTGTTCCTTGCACTGACCCGTTTTCGGGCGCGGAGGTTCAGCGGAATAGTGCGGCAGGCGCGGTTCGGATACGGATCCGGGACATTTTCCAGGACTTTTTTCCAGCCCTTTCCGATGCCGGGCGGCGGTCCTGCCTGCCGGCCGCGGGGGGCGGAACCGGCCTCCGTGCGCAGCGGGCAAACGCCGCTCGTGGGCCGTTGCAACCATACCACGATGTGAATCGGGAACCGTGCCGGGACTGATCGAAGTCAAGTAAGCTGTCAGTTGCAGGAAACTGTGGTGTTGTTGTAAAATGCCAACATCCGGTTCCGGTTGAAACCAAAAAAAGGCTGTTATTGATCCTTCCGGAGCTTTATTTTCATACCCGACAGTGTTTCAATCGGCAACTCGTCTCGCGAGCAGGTTTGAGTGCGAATCGTGACGACGATCACAGACACCAGAAGACATGGGGGAGAATTACATGTTCAAAAAACCTAAATTGTTTAGGTTCTTGATTTCCGCTTCGGCCGCAGTACTGGCCCTGCCTTTCCTTGCTCCAGTCGCTTCGGCGCAACAGGGCTCTAAAGAGGCGATCGAGGAAATCATCACCACGGGTACGCGGCGCAGCGAGCGCAGCGCATCCGATTCCGCAGTGCCGATCGATGTTATTAGCGGCCAGGAGCTGGTCAACATCGGCACCACCGACCTGAACGAGCTGCTCAGGAACACGGTTCCTTCATACAACGTTCAGTCGCATTCCATCGACGACGCGGCCACCCTGGTTCGCCCGGCGACGATGCGCGGCCTGCCCCCGGACAACGTCCTCGTTCTCGTCAACGGCAAGCGCCGTCATCGTTCCGGCGTTATCGCGGAACTCGGCAGCTCGCTTAACGAAGGCTCGCAGGGCGCGGACATCTCTGCGATCCCGGCACTCGCCATCAAGCAGGTTGAAGTGCTGCGCGACGGCGCTGCCGCACAGTACGGTTCCGACGCCATTGCCGGCGTATTGAACTTCGTGCTGGACGATTCGGCGCAGGGTACAACCCTCGAGGCCCGTACCGGCGAATTCATGGAAGGTGACGGTCAATTGTTGCAGCTGTCAGGCAATACCGGCATTGCGCTCGGCGACAACGGATTCCTGAATATCACCGGTGTCTGGAGCGAATCGGACCCGACCAGCCGTTCGCTGCAGCGAACTGATGCTGCCAGCCTGATTGCATTCGGCTCGTCCGAACAACAGGCGAACGTGAGACAACCCTACGCGCAGATCTGGGGCCAGCCGGAAACCCGTGACAACTGGAATATTTTCGCCAACATGGGCGTCCAGGTCAGCGATTCCATGGAAGTGTATGCATTCGGTAACTTCGGTCGCCGCGAAACGGAAGGCGGATTCTTCTATCGCAACCCGAATTCGCGCTCGGGTGTATTTACCAACGGCAATACTCGAGCGGTTGTCGATACCCGCATCGGCGGCCCTGCCAGCGATCCCAATTCGGTACCACTGGGTACCACCGGCTATATTTCAAATTGCCCTGCGCTGACCAGCCCGGGCGGTACGCTGACGGCAGCAAGCGCAGCGGCCGTCGCGGCAGACGCCCTTGCGCGTCAAAACCTGCCGGCCAATTGCTGGCTGGCCAACTCGGTTCTGCCGGGCGGCTACACGCCGCAGTTCGGCGGCCAGCTGAAAGACGCGAGCATCGTCGGCGGCCTTCGTGGCGAATTCACCGACCGCTTCTCTTATGATTTCAGCGGCGGTTACGGCCGTAACGCGGTCGAATTCTTCCTGAACAATACCTGGAACCCGTCGCGCGGACCGGACGGCATAACCGACGGACAGCTGCAGCGGGACTTCAATAACGGTTCCTACATTCAGTCCGAAGTGAACCTGAATGCCGACTTTGTTTACACGATTCCGATGCAGTCGCTCGCGTCTGATCTGAGTTTCGCTTTCGGTGCGGAATACCGCGACGAAGTCTTTGAAACCATCATCGGCGAAGTCAATTCCTGGGAAGCGGGCCGGTTTGCGTTCCAGAGCAGTAACGGCCAGAACTTCTATTCCGACGGCATAACACCTCTGTCCGATCTCAGCATCGGTGCGCACGGTTTCGCCGGATTCAGCCCGGTCCAGGCCGGCCTGTTCGGTCGCTCCAACGTTGCTGTGTACGCGGAAGTCGAAGCCGATCTGACCGACCGGTTTACCGGATCGGCGGCAGTGCGCTTCGAGGACTTCCAGAGCTTTGGCAACACGACCAACGGCAAGCTGGCAGGCCGCTTTGCCTTTACCGACGAGTTTGCTATCCGCGGTTCTGTGAACACGGGATTCCGTGCGCCAACCCCCGGTCAGGAAAACGTGACCAAGGTATCGACCATCCTGGTCAACGGCGAACTGTCCCAGAGCGGCCAGATTCCGCCGACCAACGCGCTTGCAGTGGCCCTTGGCGGTCAAGCGCTGAAGCCGGAGGAGTCGGTTAACTACTCGATCGGCTTCGTCTGGGAGATCTCGGACCGATTGAGCCTGACGACCGACTATTTCTGGATCAACCTGACGGACCGGATTGCGTTTACCGGCACGATCGACATCTCCGGCGGTGACCCGAACGATCCTGAGTACGCGTCTTTGAATTGTCCGGGTGCGAAGGCCAATCCGGCCGGTACCCTGGCACTGTGCCTGCAGGAACTCGGTGTTCCGGGTGCGGCGGACCTATCGTCGGTGACGTTCTACACCAACGATTTCGAAACGACCACGCAGGGCGTCGACGTCGTACTCTCGTATGACCATGACTGGGGCAATGCCGGTTCGGGCACGCTGACCGCAGCGGTCAACTGGACCCAGACCGAAGTGGACAACGCAGGCCAGGAAGTGAGCCGTGACAAGGTGGTCGATCTCGAGAACCAGAATCCGGAAATTCGCGGCGTGTTCACCTATACGCATGACGTCAACAACTGGCGTTTCCTGGCACGTGCCAGCTACTACGACGACTGGGTGAATTCGCAAATCGGCAGCGGCGATACCACACCGCGTGGCACGAACGGAACCGGCTATACGATCAATTGCGCGATCGGCCAGGACGACTGCTACAGCGGCAAGACGATCTTCGATATCGAGGCGGCTTACACCTTCGCCGAGAAGTACACGATCGCCATTGGCGCAGACAACGTGTTCGACG
>JAOUGX010000017.1 GCA_029865385.1 Gammaproteobacteria bacterium | reverse complement strand
ATCCCGATCCTCGACGACGCGGATCCGGAGGCCGACAAAACGCTGATCGTTTACCTGACGTCCACGGATCCCGATCGCGTCGGAGAGCCATCTTCGGCGGTGCTGACGATACACGACGACGATGCGCCAGCCGTCGGCACGCTGCAGTTCTCCGAAGCCAGCTACAGCGTCAGCGAGGACGCCGGCGCGTTAACTGCCAGCGTGACACGTACCGGCGGCAGTGCCGGAACAATCGGCGTGACGCTTTCCACATCCGACGCCGATGCAACCGCCGGCAGTGACTACGAGGCGTTGCAGACCGTGATCAGCTTCGCCGACGGTGACACTGCGCCCAAACAGGTCGATGTCGTCATTCTCGACGATGCCGAAGAAGAAGGCGATCACGCATTCAACCTGCTGTTGTTCGATCCGACCGGCGGCGCTGAGCTCGGTACACCGGCCACTGTGCCGGTCGTAATCGTAGACAACGATAGTGTGACGCTGCCGCCCGATGCACCGCTGCTCGGCGTCAGCAACGGCGTAAAGCAGCTCGTGTTCGATTGGGCGGCCGTGCCGGGCGCAAGCTTTTATCGGCTGTTCATGGACCCGAGCGGTGCGTCCGGCTACACGCAGATCGGCGGTGACATCCCGATCGGCGAACTCGCTTACTACCTGCCGGTCTCGGCGCACCTGGTGGACTGGAGTTTTGCACGCTTCCGGCTGCAGGCATGCAACAGCGCCGGCTGCACGGACTCCAACGAGGTCGGCATCGATGACCTGATGCTCGGTGCAATCGGCTTCTTCAAGGCATCGAACACGGAGGGAACGCAACAGCGGTCGCCGCAGGTGGGCGACTTTTTCGGCTGGACGGTGGCGCTGTCCGACGATGGCGGCACGCTCGCGGTCACGGCATACAACGAGGACAGCGCCGCGCGTTACATCAATGGCGATCAGAGTGACAACTCGCTGAGAGACGCCGGCGCAGTGTACGTATTCACCGAGAGTGGAAGCGGCTGGCACCAGCAGGCGTACGTGAAGGCGTCAAACACGGACAATTTCGACGGATTCGGCGCAGCCCTCGCCGTCAGCGCGGATGGCAATACCCTTGCCGTTGGTGCGCCGGGCGAGGCGAGCAGCGCGACTGGCATCAATGGCGACCAGGCAGACAATTCGATGTCCAGTGCCGGTGCCGTGTATGTCTATCGGCGTGTCGGCGGAGTGTGGAGCCTCGAGGCGTACCTCAAAGCGTCGAACACGGACGCACAGGATCGCTTCGGAAGTTCGCTGGCTATTTCCGATGACGGCAATACGCTGATCGTGGGGGCGCCGGAGGAGTCGGGCGGTGCGACCGGGCTCAACGGCGATCAGCTCGACGACAGCGTGCCCGAAGCCGGTGCGGGCTATCTCTTCACTCGCGACGCTGGTGCCTGGCAGCAACAGGCTTATGTAAAGGCGTCGAACACCGAAGCCGCAGACTGGTTCGGTACCAGTGTAGCAATGAGCGGCGACGGCCTTACGTTCGCCGTCGCGGCGCAGCGCGAGGACAGCGCAGCACGCGGCATCGACGGCGATCAGGGTGACAACTCCGCGTCGGGCATCGGCTCAGTGCTCGCCGGAACCGGCGCGGTGTACCTGTTTGCAAGCGACAACGGTGCCTGGAGCCAACAGGCCTACGTCAAGTCATCGAATCTCGATACCGACGATCTTTTCGGCAGCGCACTTTCTTTGAACCGCGACGGCAATCTTCTGGTAGTTGGTGCTCGTGGGGAGGACGGCGCCGGCATTGGCGTCGGCTCGTCGCTCGAACAAGATAATTCGCTCAGCAATAGCGGCGCAGCTTACCTTTTTGTGCGCAGCGGCGGCCTGTGGCAGCAGCGCAGTTACCTCAAGGCATCGAATCCGGCACGCGAGAATCGCTTTGGCGGCGCTGTTGATTCAAGCAGTGACGGGCACTATGCAATCGTCGGCGCCGAGGGTGAGGATGCGCTGACTAAAGGTATCAACGGAAGCCAGACACAACCCAGTTTAGGTGTCGACGTTGGGGCGGCCTACCTGTTCAACCGCGATGTTATCAGCGGCGACTGGGCCCAAATCGCCTACGTCAAACCGACGAACAGTGACCAATCGCCATCTGGATTTGGCCGCGATCTGAGCTTCGGACTGACGCTGGCGATCAGCGCTGAGGGACGTGTCCTCGCGGTTGGCGCCTACCGTGACGGCAGTGACGCGACCGGCATCGGCGGCGACCAGACGAACCGGGAAGCCCTCGCGTCGGGTGCTGTCTATGTCTACTAGCCTTGCTCGGCAGACACCGGTTTTGCCTTCTATGAAAGCTATTGACGAACCATGAGCAAATACACTGCAGTTTTGCTCGCCAGCCGAGAGGGCTAATGAATGTGTTGCATAAACCGGTTGAAACCGCATCCGATCGCAGCCTTTCGAAATGCAAGCTCGCGCTCTGAAAGCGCAAGCAACTATCCGACCTATTGCTGCCATCCGCTGACGTGCCGGATTATGTGTCTGTCGACGAGCTGCAAATTTTGCGGTTCAACTCCGCCAGATAAAGGATAGGAAATTCGATCGCGTCGTCGAACTCCGAAGAACGAAAAACGACCGTTGAATCCTGGTGTCGCAGCTGATCGCCGAGCTCGAATGGCGGGCCAACGGGCATTGCGCGGAGAGGCGGCGGTTGCCATGGTTGAAACACACGCGAACGGCATGTTATGAGCGTGCATTTTCCGTGAGTGAGCCGAAGGCGATCCTCGGATATCGGTTCAGGCGATGTCCGGTACCGGGTGACAGGTGAGGGGAAGCGTCTCGCCGTTGGGCCAGGGCGGATCCGGGCCGCGGGTGAGCGGGTCTCGGGCTGTGGGCTCCAGACGCTGAGGTGCCTGAGGATGCGTTCGATGACTCCGGCATCATCGATGAGTGCGATGATGCGCATGGTGCTGCCGCAGCGAGTGCATTTGAGCTCATCGTCCCGGTGTCTCGGTCTGCACGGCTCGGTGCTGAGACTCACGCGTACCAGTGCCGACTGCCGAGGTCCACGACCCAAACTTGTCAATCAGCAAAAATTGGCCGTCGGGCGCGACGGACGGCTGCGGGAAATTTGCGGGGATCAGCTGTGCATCGTTGTGCACCGTACTGCAAATCAAGCAACGGCCGCCCCGGTAACCTATTCATAAATACAGCCTGAAGCAACTAAACTTCGAACTGAAAATCCGTGTTTCGGTGGTTCGATTGATTCGGACCACCCTTGGGCATTCCTCACCCTGAAGGACGCCCTAGGGTCAATAATTTCTCCTCCAATGGCCTCCGACAAATTCATTGTCCAAAGAGGTCAAACCGCATATCTTCTATTGCGTGCTGACTCCAGCGGCAACATGGCATTCCTGACATTGCGCGCTGATTCGTTCTGCTGCGGCGCGTGCGGTCGCAAGATCGGATGCGGTTTGAACCGCCTCTGCTTCCGTGCGCATGCGATACAGGTGCGGTAGCCAGTCGGATTGCACGGAGACATCGGATTCATGTTCCGCCAACCATTTGGCTGCCGTCTTCGCTGCTTCGAGATTGCCGTCCGCAAGGGCGAAATTGAGCTCGTCGAGTGTTTCCGCGTGGTCGTGCATGTGCATGCGAAGCGATTCGTTCTGC
Organism: Gammaproteobacteria bacterium; assembly: GCA_029865385.1. GTDB lineage: Bacteria > Pseudomonadota > Gammaproteobacteria > Steroidobacterales > Woeseiaceae > JAKEGN01. The sequence continues at coordinate 49,380 of JAOUGX010000017.1, read as the reverse complement.
CAAATCTCATTTTCTGCAGTTGGGGCGACGGTTTCGGGCGCGGTCATTGGCGCTTTGTCCAGCGCTTCGGTCGTAGCCTGCTCTTTCTCGGCGCAAGCTGTCGCGATCAATACGCACCCGACGACCAAAATCATATTTTGTTTCATAGCTCCTACCCTACCAGACAATAAGGCCAATGAATCATACGACAATGAAATAATATTGCCCTTGTGGTTAGTACTCACATACTCGCCACGCGCGAAAGAATGCATTCAGGAAGAATACCGGGCGTCGACTGGGCAAACAGAACTGTGGAACAGTCGGAAAGTTGAGTCATTCCGCCGTCTACGTCCCTCAGCGCGCATTTTGATGCCAAATCAGGATCACCTGCCGTTACTCAACGTGACCTACAGCGTCCCGTTGGTATTCGGCGGGACAGACGCCAAATAGTTTAACTGTCGCCGGAATTCAGGTTAGTGTTAGTCATTGTTTGGCGATGTATTGTGGAGTTATCGTAATGCCCCGATTCTCTGGAGTTCTGTTGCTGATAGCATCCGGTCTCGGTCTCAATAGTGCCTGTGGACAGATGAATTACGAGTCAGAGCGGCAAGCGATGGTCGACGAGCTGCGCAACGAGTCCCGATTGACCGAGGAATATGGTGCGCCGCGCATCAGTGACCAAACGCTGGAGGTACTCGGACGGGTGCCGCGGCACGAGTTCGTGCCCGACGATCAAAAACGTTACGCATACGAGAACCGGCCATTGCCGATTGGTGCCGGGCAGACAATTTCCCAACCCTACATTGTTGCGTTGATGACCGACCTTGCCGAAGTGACGAAGGACGATGTCGTGCTGGAGGTCGGTACCGGCTCCGGATACCAGGCTGCAGTTCTGTCCGAGTTGGCGGGTCACGTCTACACGATAGAAATCATCGAAATGCTCGGTCAGCGTGCAAAGAGTGTCCTGGATCGCCTTGGTTACAATAACGTCACGGTCAGAATAGGCGATGGTTACGCAGGCTGGCCCGATCAGGCGCCGTTTGACGCAATTCTGGTAACGGCTGCGCCCGAGAATATTCCGCAACCGCTGATAGAGCAGCTTGCAGTTGGCGGACGCATGGTCATCCCGGTAGGTGCGGAGGGTGAAGTGCAAGTGCTGCAGGTACTGACAAAGAATTCGGATGGCCTGCTGATCGTCAAGAATGTCATCGCGGTTCGTTTCGTCCCGCTAATACGCGAGGAAAGATAGGGAATAAGCGGGGATATTCCTGCTAGCATCGCCCCGACAATAGAAACGAGGATTCCTTATGCCCGAGATCATTCCGCTGGGCTGGCTTCACACGGTCATGGGTGCCGTTGCCCTTTTGAGCGGGGGCTTTACGCTGGCCAGATTCAAGGAAATCCTGCTGCATACACGGTCGGGACAGGTTTATCTGACGACAACCTTGTTGACTGCGGGCACGGCCCTGGCCATTTTTCAACGCGGCGAATTCGGCCCGGGTCATGCGCTGGCTGTGATGACCCTGCTTGCGTTAGCGGTCGGGACGCTTGCTGCAACTGTAAAGGCGTTCGGCAAATGGTCACGACAGGTGCAGGCGATCAGTTACTCGGCAACCTTGCTCTTCCATTCCATCCCCGCGGTAACCGATGGCCTGTTGCGTCTGCCGGTTGGCAACCCCGTTCTCAAGTCCATAGAAGATCCGGTTTTCAGAATACTCTACCTGGCGCTGTTAATCCTGTTCCTGGTCGGAGTCAGCCTGCAGCTGCTTTGGATCCGTCGGAATCCCGACCGATCAGCTTTGCACTGAGCGTCGGGCATTCACTTTCGCAACTATTCCACACTCCTGTACACGGTGCCGAACAGGTGGTCGCACAGTGGATAGGTAATGTTGAAATTGTAGCGGGTCATCAGACTGGAGTTGTGGTGATGCATCGGCCTGCGGTACCTGGAATACAGTATGACGTGTCAATAAGCTCCCGGGGACACTGTTGCAGGTGTTGCCGCGGCTTTGTCGACCGGCCCGAGATACAGGTCGAGCCAGGCCAGCATCTCCGAAATGTATTCGCTCTTCGGCGGGATGTGATCGGTCTCGTATATTTTCAGGACTTTGTGCTCCTCCGGAGTGCCGATCAGGTCGAACAGCGGTTTTGCGGAAGCCTCTTGATCGACGATCGAATCGTATCGCCCGACCATCATCAGAAACGGCATCGTTATTCGGGGTGCGTAGTTGATCGGGCTTACTTCCGGGAGGCCGGCCTCGTAGATACCGCCGGCAAGGATGATGGCGGTCTTCGGCCTGGTCTCGACGGCAGGAATGATCGCGCCCATGACGGCGCCCCAGCTCATGCCGTAAAAAGCCAGTCGCTCTCCGTCGATGTCCGGTCGCGTCTCCAGGTAATCGATCGTGCGGCGAAAGTCTTTCACCAGCTGAGTCAGAAACTCGCTGTACTGGTAAGTGTTAGTGCCCATGTGGATTGCCAGCAGCCTGTCGTCGCGCCGCTCGAAAGTGCCCTTGTAAACGGGGTAGGCGACCGCGCGGCCGGTCTTGACGAGGAATGACAGGAATACCGGGTATTCGTAGTACTGGTCGATGTCCTTGCTCGACTCCTTGAACAGGGACGCGCTGCCCGGAAAATAAATGACGGTCTGAAAAGGCGGTTCCGAAGTTTTCGGCAGGAACAGGTTGATGATCATCCGTTCATCGCCGTAGGGCGTATCGACCGAGACGCGCTCGACCGTCCATAATTCGGAGCTGTTATCCAGCGATTCCTGTCGGACATTCAGATCCAGATCGTCGAAATCGTACTGGCGCAGGAAAACTTCGAAGATCTCGTCGGAGACCACTTCGTGGTCGTACCAGTCCGTCGCCGGATTGATCGGAACGGCTGTAAACGCAGCTTCGGGTACGTTCAGACCGCCCGGGTAGACGACCGTCCGGAACCCGTAGTCCGGGCCGCGGAACATCGGCGGTGCCTGGCTCAACTCGGAGAATCGATACGGGTTGTCGCTGAATGATCCGCCCCGCACCAACTTGCCCATCGCCGTATCGTTCGAACACCATTCACGAACGTTTCCGGCGAGATCGTAGGTGCCGTACGCTGTGACGCCCGGCAGACTGCCCACCTCGACAGTGCCTTTACCACGAAAGTTGCTGAACGGCGCGAACAGCGCGAAACCGCCCAGCTGCGGGAACTGAATGAGCGGCGAGTACTCGCCTCGCGCTACTCCCCAGTGCATGCCTGTTGGCAGCGATTTGCCGGCGTACTCGGCGTACGCGGCGGCTTCGTACCAGCTCACGCCGGAGACCGGATAATTCTCCGTTCCGTCGGGATATGTGCCGCCGAGCCAGGAACTCGGGCCCGGCCGTCCGGTGCTATCGACGAAGCGGGAAATCCCTTCCTCCCAGCTGATTACCTCGCCGTCCTCGACGAAGTCGTGCCGCCAGTAATCCTTGTTCCTGTATGCACCGGCCTGGACGAATTTCTGAAATTTGCCGTTGGTCACCTCGTAGCGGTCGATGAAGAAGTCCCGTACTTCGCCCTGCGGGGTTGCTGTGCCGGCGACGCGGACTGTGCCCGGCGGGAGCTCACCGATCCTGTCCAGCTTTCTGAATATGTTGTTCGGGTGCAGCAGCTCCTTGTTGGTCATCTTGCCGCTCAGGCTGATGTCCCAGGAAGACGCCGCCGCGGTGACGGTCTCATAGCCTTCTTTGACGAACTTCCAGCGGAAGACGCCAACCGGGACACGGATGCTCGTGACAGGTGTAACGCCCAGCCGTCTCCACTGCTCCTCGGGGCTGCGATAGTCTTTCATGAAAACGTCGGCACCTGGTGGATCCGAGTCGATGTCGATGCGCATCGATATGGTTTCAAAGATGTCGGCAAGGCCCGGGTCGTCCGGGATGATCTCCTCCGCCTGTAGCGCCAGGTCATACGTTTCCGTAAAGTCGCCCCAGTTCACTTCCAGTTGGCTTCTGATTTCCGGCAGGAGCTCGTCTTTCGCCCAGCGAACATCGGCCTCGTGATCGAGATACCGTTTGAACTCAAAAACGGCAAATGAAGCGACCGAGACCAGTGCCAGCAGGGACACGGGGATCGCGTATCGGGACAAAGCAGAAAGCAACGTAGGTGCTTCAGCGGAAATCGAAGCCAGGTCGAAATAGTCCGGCGACTCACTCAGAAGTTTTACGCCGGCAAGCAGTTTCCTGCGATAATTTTTCTGCCGTATCTCGTAACGCATGAGTGCTTGCGTTGTACCGGTCGACATCGCAAGTCCCGGCGGCATTTCTGTTGCGGCGATGTGCGACGCGAGTACCGGTATGTTTTTGTCGATCCCGAAATACACTTCGTCGCGACAATGGCGCGAATTCACCGAAGTCGGGCTTACGTAGAAAAGTACCAGGCTTGCGCCGAGAATCGCTTTGCCGAGCTTCTCGGGAAACTCCGCACCCGGACTGATGCCCTCGTCGTACCAGATATTGATGCCCTGATCCCGCAGCCACAGGATCTCCGGGTACACGATCCTTGAATCATCGTGCGCGTAACAAACGAACACATAAGGCCCGTCCCCGTCGTAGGCTGGAAAAGGCTTGTCCAATTAACGCTCCCGTCGGTGAAGCTAAAGCTGCAGCCTTGGCGCCGTCCGCTATTTTGCCACAGAAACGCGATAGTCTATTGTTGCGGAACTTACCCGTCGCCGTTGCACTGGTGAGGGGCTCGAGACCGACGAGGACTATGGTGACCGGTTGCAGGCCGCCGCTGCCGGAGGAACCGCGGTCTCAGGCGGCGAGCACCAGGCAGAACAAAACAACTGTCCATGCATGTCGTGACATGGGTGTCCCTTTTGCCCGCTGGCGCATGCGGTGCTGCAAGGCTTCAAGCTGTGTATCCGTGGGCTGCGGACATGCTTGCAGCTATTTGGGATTCTTGTATACCGTGCCAAAGAAATAGTCACACAATGGATAAGTGATGTTGAAATTGTATCGGGTCATCAATTGTGGATTGTGGTGATGTGCGTGGTGCTGTCGCAGGCGGCTCATGAAGGGCAGGCGGCCTATCCATGATGACGGACGCACGTGGTAGGCAAAGTGCAGCAGTTCGTAGTTGAGGAAGTACAGCACGGCGGTCAACATAAACAGAAACGCAACGTTGGCGCTTACAAGGAAAAATAAAAGAGCGCCTGCGGGTACTGCGAATGCTCCGATGAAAAAGAACAGGAGTATTGGCGGAAACAGCACGGCTTTGAAATCCTTGCTGGATTCATAGCTTATGGCCTGATCGGTGAAGAACGCATGGTGCTCGATCGTGTGGCGCTGGAATACGGCCGAGAGCAGCGGTTTCCGATGATGCATCGGCCCGCGGTGGCCGAGGTACTCGCTTAAATTGGCGTAGAGAAATGTCAATGGAATGGTCAGCCACTCGAGGGGCTGGACGTTTTCCAACATCACGGCGCATAACAGCGCAACGACAAGACAGATACTTACGGTGGTCGCGAGATGCAGAGGGCCGGAGTAGTTCGGCGAAACGTATTTCCGGCGAAATGCTTCGCGCGAGTACTCGACGGAATTCCGGGACATGATCATCTGCCTTGTTAAAGGACGTTCAGCGCAGTCGAATTGATCCACTCATTCTAAAGTATAGCGATCAGGTTTGTGCCGGCTATCACTTTGCACACCAGAACACCGCCACACGCGGGACTTGCACTGGCCCAGCCGCGGGGATCTCCTGAAAATTCCGCGGCAATCCGGGTATCATGACCGGAACAAAAAAGAAACGGAGGAACGTACTCATGCGAATACTTACCCGGGTCATCTTGTCCTGCAGCGTTTTCTTCACGTCGGTTGGCTCAGCCGCCGAAACGCCGGCAGAGATATTTCAGGAAATGGAGAGCCGCAAGCGCGCCAGCCTTAGCGGCATTGAAAATTTCAGCGTGATGAAAACCTCCATGGGCATGTGCACGCTGGAGCATTTTGAAAAGGAATCGACAGAATCCGCGGATGGTGGCGGCACCATTGAGTACATGCGTATGGTTCCGATCAGCGAAGTCATGGAAAGAGATTCGCCGGATTCTCCATTCTCGCAGGCTTCGCCTGAAGACCTCGAACATGCCGCCGACGTATTGCGCCAGCAGGGGCCGAGGATGGACCAGGCCGTGCGAAACGAGATGCAGACCATCGGTGTCCCAGGCACATTGAGTACCATGCTGTCGAATCCGCCTGCGGACAAACCCTGGCTGTCGCCGATGCCGGGCGACATGATGGAAAATTACGCGATGATGCTCGAAGGCGCCGCGGCAGGTAAAAGAGAAAATGCCAGGCTCGCGGAGCAGGCAGAGCAGGAAGCCAAACAGGATCGATTGGCCTCCATTGCGGAGCGCACGAGAATCGCAGGCCACGACACCCTAAGAAACCGGCCGGCAATCTATCTCGTCGCAGAGGATCTGGACCAGGTGCAAACGGCGAACAACCAGGAGTTCACATTAGATACGCTGCACCTGTGGATAGATTCGGAAAAGTACGTGCCATTGAAGATGCAGATGGACGGCATTGCCACCGATGGAGGCGAATCACGTGCAATGCGCATCGAACGTGAGGACATGGCTTACGAAACCAGGCCCGGCTGCGGATCGCTGTACGAGCCGATGCGCAGCGTCATGCGAATCTCCGGCGTGATGAATGCCGAAGAACAGGCACAAATGGCAGAGGCGCAGCAGCAACTGGCGGAGTTCCAAACGCAGATGTCCGGCCTGACGGAAGCTCAGCGCAACATGATCATGGCGCAAATGGGCCCGCAACTGGAAATGTTCGAAAAAATGGCCTCGGGAGGCGGCATTGAAATTGTATCGCTGAGGGTCGGTATGCGGTGCAACGCGGGTTTGCCCACAAAAGAGGAATACATGCAAACCGTGCCCGGAATCGCGCAGGCGGCATGCATCGGATTCGGCAACTAGGATTTCAAGTTACAGATGCAGGGCAGCGAATTCCGCTGTCCCTGATCACTCGGGCCGGTATTGCCAGACGATTTTGTCGCTGTTCGGCATTTTTATGCTTGGCAGAGTTTCTGAATTGATATTTGTGTCTTCCGCGACCAAGCCGTTCAGAAAGAGAATGTAGGCAGCGACAGCGTAGATTTCGTCGTTTGTCAGGCTGCCGGGCGTCGTATAAGGCATCGCGCGCCGCACGTAGTCAAACAGCGTTGTTGCGTATGGCCAGTAGCTGCCGACGGTGCGAACGGGATTGTCGGTGAGCAATGTGCCATGGCCGCCGGCCAGCCTGTCATTCAGGCCGTCCCTGCCTTCGTCGCCGTGACAGGCGAGGCAATGTTTCGCATATACCGCCGCGCCATTTTTGGCATTGCCGGAACCGGTCGGCAAGCCATCGCCGTTCGGCAACACCGTGTAATCGGCAACAGCAATCTCCGCTGCTGTTACCGCTTCGCCGAGATTCGGGGAATCGCCGGCGAAAACGTTGCCGGCGACTATCGTCACGGCGACAAGCAGCTTCCTATACATAGACATTGTTTACGCTCCCGTCGCGATTGACCTGCCACGCCTGTATTCCGTTGTAGTGATAGAAAGTGCCTACGGCACGACCTTCAAGTACAGCGGCGCGTGTCGGCTGCACATTGCCAGCCTCATCAGTTGCCCGGCTTAAGATAACGGCGGGACCGCCGTTCCACGCCCACGCCGAACGGAAGCGCGTCAGGCAGTGCGGCAGAACGAGTTCATCCAGCGCGGCGTCAGCCCAGCTCTCGCCGCCGTCCGCAGAAACCTCCACGCGGCGAATCCTGCCGGCGCCGCTCCAAGCAATGCCGGAGACCTGGTATATACCGGTGCTCCCGAGATTCAGTCCCGGCGAAGGGCTCGTAATCACCGACTTCACAGCCATCGGAAATGTAAAGAGTTGCAGGTCACCGTCGTCCTGCAAATCGGAGTACTTTGAGGTTTCGTCTTTTGTCATTGCCGGCTGGTCAACGACCTTGATCGTGTGCAACCACTTCACGCTCATGTTGCCTTCCCAGCCGGGAAGGAACAGCCGCATCGGATAACCATTGGCGGGCCGCAGTGGTTCGCCGTTCTGGTAAAGCGCAACGATTGCATCGTCCATGATCTTGTCCAGTGGCACGCTGCGACTCATTTTGGCCGCATCCGCACCCGACGCAACAATCCACCTGGCATTTGCTGTTACGCCGGTTTCCGCCAGCAGTGCAGACAGCGGAACACCGCCCCATTCGCTGGCGGAGACCAGCCCGTGCAATTCGCCGCAGCCGCTCTGTACGGGTTCTGCCGAGAGCAGTGCGCCGCTGTTGCCCGAGCATTCCAGGAACTGGATGCGCGAAACGCTCGGGTAACGCGCCAGCGCATCCATGCTGAACGAAAGCGGGCGTTTGACCAATCCGTGGATGATCAACCTGTGACGGCCGGGATCGATGTCCGGTATGCCACTGTGATGTCTTTCGAAATGCAGGCGGCTCGGCGTGATGATGCCGTCGAGATGTTCTAGGGGAGTTCGAGACACTCCGGCACCGGTCGTACCAGGCTGTGATGCAATTGCACGCCGATACAATTCCGATTCGTAGCGGGACGGCGCGCCGCTCTCGCTCATGCCCGCGCCCGGTATCCGCATCGAGTCCGGCTGGTCCTGCGCCGAAGCCTGTGCCGTCATGATTGTTGCAGCACCTGCAGCGCCCGCCTGCAGAAACAGGCGTCGATTCAAAAGACCATTGCCTGCTACCGGCAGGTCACCGATGTCAGTCATTGGCGCCTCCCCCGATCGTTATTGTGGGATGAACAATACCACCGCAAGGACGCCGCAATCTGCCAGCCAGGATTTGCGCCTACTGACACGGCTCGCTTTGCAGGTATTTGGCCAGGCGCGATACGGGCGTTTTGACGTCGCTGTGCGAATTAATGACGATGGTTTCATCCGGAAGATTATCGACGGCCCATCGCGCAAACCAGCATTCGGTTGCCGCGCGCTCTGTGCGCGGCGTTTCCGCATCGGAGTTCGGGACGTGCAGGTCCGATTGATAGAACAGGCCGGCATCGACGGCGTGCACGCCGAGTGAAGCGGAGACATGAGGACTGGCGCCAAGCGAAACGAACGCGACGCTGTTTGTTGCGTCCGGCAGCATTACACGGTCCCTGATGCCGACGACCGCAAGGTCGTGGTCCCGCGACGTGAATCGATCTGCGGGCATCTCCCCGCGATTCAGCGCTTCCTGCAGGAAGTCACTGACTTCGGCCGGCGCGTAGATTGTCGCACCGGCGGCGGCGAAAGCCCGTGCGCCACCGGCGTGATCGTCATGTGCATGAGTCAATGCGACTGCACGAATCGGACGGCCGGGTAATTCACGCGCGAGGAAATCGACGAATTGCTCGGATAATCCGCTCACGCCGAGTCCCGGAACAAGATCCGCTGGCGGCACCTGCGGAAATTCCACCCAACCAGCCGGTGCGTCCGCAATGACCAGGCCCTCGACCGTATCTATTACGAGGTGACTGAAACCGGTGCGCACCGAGTTGACCACGAACACACCATCCGCAAGCGATTCGAGCTGCATGGCAACCCTTGCAGGCCAGGCATGGCCGGGAATCTGTATCGGCGCGGGGATTTCCTTGGGCTGCCAAAGCAGGCTTGCTTCGCTTTCCGCAAGCAGTCGCCACCCCGCCTGAGCGCGCAGCAATATGTCGCCGTCCACTTCGAGTGTCGCGCTGACATCGCCGTCGGCGCTTCTGGTCCATGTCCATGCAACCGGCACCCTGCCTCGCAGCGGCAGGTCGGTTGTTGTCAGCAAGCTGAAAAGATCGCCGTCGACAATGCGCAGACTGACCTCGGCGGGCGAACCGGGAATCGTGACGACCTTCCAGCCGTCCGGTTTTTCGGCAGTCACCCAGTCGGAATTTGCTTGCAGATCCTGGACCAGTCGCACCGGATCCAGCCATCGGTAGCGCCGTGCCTCGTCGGAAATCGAAGCCGGATGAATTTCGAGATCGGGCCCGGCGTCGTCAATTATCCGCACGGTATCGGGCGGCAGGTAGTCGACGACAAAGTCACCGTCCATATCCGGATTCGACTTGCCGCGCGCTATGAAGCGTACACGCTGACCGTTGTCGTCGGTAACGACACACCAGCTGGTGTCGGAAAATTCGCTGCCCCGTGGCTGCATTCCCTGCAGGCGGGCACCCAGGTCTAATTTGCCGCGCAGGCAGAACTCGGTAGGCGGCGCGACATTTGCGCCGCATCCGGCTATCGTGGCCGGCAACAATACAACGGCGACCTGAAGCAACGTTCCGGCGGCGCATCTCATAGGGCGGACTCCAAACGCTCTATTGCGTACCCTGGGTCATGTGTTGGCACAAATTCATGTGCGTTCCGATGTCACCAGACCTTTGAACCAGTCGGAGAGGGATAGTTCAGAGAGGTCCTTGAACTCTCCGGCATCGAAAAATGACCCGTGACATGAACCGCAGGTCTCGTACCAGATGTGCCGTTGCCCGGGATCGACCATTCTTACCATTGCGCCGCTGCATCTCGGGCAACGATAACGATCAATATTATTGCCACGCTGGCCTCTTTTGGAGTCTCCGGTATCGATAGCCGCAGCGGCCTGCTTGTTTCTGAGCTGCTCGGCCTCGCCGACATCGAACCAGATGCCGTTGCAGTTCGTACAGCGATCGATCTCTATGCCGTCGTGTACGACCTGCTCCATATCCGATCTGCATTTTGGACAGCGCATGGCACCTGACCAGTATAGCCCCGCGTCGCCGCCGCCCAGGGCGACAGTGTATCGAGGGGCCGGTTTTTCCCGAGCTCCTTGCGGGATGGTTTCATCGTTGTCGTGACGATGGAAGAAAAGCACCAGAATCATAGTCAAGACGAACAAGCCCAGCAAGGTGTAGGTCTCCACATAGGTAGACTGCTCGGCGACCGTGCCATAGACCTTGGAGCCGACCGAATGCCCGAGATTGGCAACCGACATATAGATCGCGAACTGCGTAGCTGAAATGCTGCTGGAACAGATGGCCATTGCCAGCGCGATGACCGACACCATCACGACCGGTACCATCATTATCCAGATCGACAGCATCACTCGTACGTAAGTCGTGTTCTCCCAAAGGTGCTGCGTCTGGGCGAGCAGGAATGCGTGCAAGCCAAGCAGTGAGATCGTAACTATCAGCAAACGTTTTGCGCCGAAGCGATCGATCAGCGGCCCAAGCGCCAGCGCGATAACTGCGCCGATCAAGCCCATCACAGCAACCAGCTGTGACCATTGCGGCGTGGTGTAGCCGAACAGTTTTATCGCCGCGATCGGCATCAACGCCTGGCCGAAGCCGTACACCAGGCCATCGAAGAACATGACGATCAGGACGATAACGCTTGCGCGTGCCCACAGCACTTTGTTGAGGCCAGCGAACACGACTTTGAAAGACTTACCGGGCTGGTGAGCCGTTGCTGCCTGCCCTCCGGTCCAGGGCAAAGCGCGTTCGCCCTCGCGTTCCCGGACAAACACTATTGCCAGTAATACGATGCCGGCGATGGTCGCTGCCAGCATCGCCGTAGCTTTCAATCCCCAGGTAACGAGCAGCACACCCGAAAGTGCAGCAGTCACGCTCCAGCCAATCGCTTTGCCAAAGCTCATGAAGGCATTGAGGCGACCCTGCTCCCTTACCGGCGTCAGATCGATCGACATGCCATCGACGGCAACGTCTTGCGTTGCCGCGAAACTGTTTATCAGTACGCCGATCATCATCATCAGCCCAATCTGTTCGGCAGGGCGTTCCACAAGCATAAGGGCGAGCAAGGAAAGTGACAGGCCCAGCTGTGCACCTATCACCCACGGCCTTCGCCGGCCCATCGGCAAAAATTCGTAACGGTCCATCAACGGGCCGGTGACCAGTTTGAAAGCCCAGGGCAACACGATGACGGCGAGATACGAACCAATGTCCGCTGGACTGACACCCTGGCTCGCCAGCCAGGCGGGAATGGCAATTGCCAGCAGGCCCTGGGGAATCCCCTGAGCGAAGTACATGATCGAGCCGATGGCGAAGCGGGCTCGTGGACTGTCGGCGAGTGTGAACGAAGCGGACATTATTCCATCCCTGGGTTTTTGTTTTTATCAGGCGAGACCGGATGATAGCCTTTGAACAGACCAAAAGGTCGAAATAAAAGCCCGGCAAGCGGCGCTTCTACGCGCGAACTTTGGTGGCAAGCAACATTCCGAGCGCGATGATCGCAAGCGGCAACCATGGCTCGAACGGCCAGTACGGCAAGTATGTTTCCGGAATGTGCGTAAAAGCATATCCGCTCAGCCATTTTTCCGCTGTGCCGTACCACAGCGATCCTGTGCTGGCGGCAACGAAACCCAATGCAACAACAGTGATGCCCAGGACGTTCAATGCCGGCTGCATGCCCGATTGCGGCACGCTCGTCGCCGCGATTCTTCGCCGCTTCCTGTTCCATGCGGCAGCGCGAAGGACCCAGGCCAGGAAGCCAGCCCAGTAATAAACGTAATCGAGCGGCACCGGGTTGGAATAATAAAAAAGCGCCCACCAGTAAACGCTGAATGCATAGGCCCAGAGAAAATAAATGCCGCTCAGGTGCAACAGCCGCCACGTTTTCTGCTTCATTCTCTGCCGGGCCGGCCGGAACGAGGTAATCGTCATTGCAGTCAGGAACAGGTAGCCGACAACGCCCTCGATGGCATCGCGAAGCACGTACACCTGCTGCATGTAGTATTCACTGTGGATCGTCACCAGCCACAGGATGAAGAATCCCTGCCAGGCCATCGCCGCGGCGAAACAGAGGCCGATGTACTTTCGATTACGCAGCAACCAGCGGCCGGCGTTTCCCGGAAACAATGCCTGTACGGAAGATGCCGCAAACGTGACGTACAGCAACGGAACCGCGCAGCGCACCGAAAGCTGAATCAGCGAAGACACGCCTTCGCCGCTCGTCAGATCGGTGGCTGCCGTGGCGATAATCATGGCAACGGAAACAGGCGCGGTGATCAGCCAGAAAAGGTTCCAGCCATTGACGGATTTGCTATTGAGTGTGTCGCTCAATTAACTTCTTATAAGTGGTGGCGGCTTGCCACAGGACCATTGGACAATACATGAACAGGAAAAACCGGCGCAACCACGGACACTTTTCGGCTACCGACCGGCAACTGGGTATGGATACCGAGATCTCGCGGCGTGATTTCCTGAATGGCGCGGCTGTTGCCGTCGGCGCATCCTGGTTGCCGTGGATGGATGCTGCTGCCGGCGCCGGCTCGCAGGATGTGCCGGGCTACTATCCACCTGAACTGACAGGTATGCGTGGAGCCCATGCCGGTTCTTTCGAGACGGCGCATCTGGTCCGGGACGGGCAGACGTTCGATGGGGACGATACCGGAGAACGTTACGATCTCGTGGTCGTCGGCGGCGGCATCAGCGGGCTCGCGGCCGCCTACTATTATCGCGAAGCGCACGGGCCCGACGCGCGGATCCTGATACTCGACAACCACGACGACTTCGGCGGCCACGCCAAGCGCAACGAGTTTCGTATTGGCGAGCGGCATATCATCGGCTACGGTGGCACGATGCTGATCGAAGCGCCCGCCGGTTATCCCGCCGTCGCAAAGCAACTGTTACGGGATCTCGGCATCGAAACGGAGCGCTTTTACAGGTATTTCGACCGCGATCTCTATTCGTCGCTTGGCTTGTCCGAAGGGCTTTTTCTTGACAAGGAAACCTTCGGATCCGATTTCCTGGCGGTCGGTGACCTTGCCGATCCGGCAACCCTCGCCGACTCGCCGCTTTCCGAAAAGGCCCGGGCCGATCTCAATCGCCTGTACAAAGACGAGCGCAATTACCTGCAGGACATTCCGGCGAACCAGCGAAGTGCAGTGCTCGAGAAAATCAGCTACCAGGCGTACCTGCGAAACCATGCTGCGATCGGCGACGAAGCGCTCAAGGTCATGCTGGCCGTTGCACGAAACGTATGGGCAGTGAACATCGATGCGTATCCGGCGTTCGATGCCTGGAGTGGCGGCTATCCGGGTTTTGGTGATCTCGATCTCGGCGTCGAGTCTTATGATCGCGAAGGCGATCAGGAAGAACCGAACATTTTTCATTTTCCCGACGGCAACGCGACCGTTGCCAGGCTGCTTGTTCGCAATATGATTCCGGCGGCAGCTCCGGGCCGCGACATGGAGGATATTGTTACAGCCCGTTTCGACTACAGTCGGCTGGACGATCCGGAGTCTCCCGTCCGGCTTCGTCTCAACAGCACTGTCGTTCGCGCAAGGCACGTAAACGACAGATTTTCGGAGCCGGTGGACGTTACCTATGTGCGCGACGGCAAAGGCCACAAAGTTCGCGGCGACAAAGTTGTCATGGCCTGCTACAACGCGTTGATTCCGAGGCTTTGTGCGGAAATGCCCGAAGCGCAGAAGTCTGCGTTGGCGAATTGCATTCGCGCGCCGCTGGTTTACAGCAACGTGCTGGTACGCAACTGGCAGAGTTTCGCCAGGCTCGGGATAAACTGGGTTTACTGCCCGGCCGGGTATCATCACAGTATTGCACTCGACTACCCGGTCAGCATCGGCGCGTACCAGTGTCCGAAGTCGCCCGACGAGCCCATCGTGCTGCACCTGACCAGGGTGCCGGGCGAGCCGGGCAACCCGAGTGCGCGCGAACAATTCGCGGCCGGCAAGCGGGATCTGCTGACGACCTCGTTCGAGGTTTTTGAGCGCAATATCCGGGACCAGCTGAACAGGCTGCTCGGGCCAGGTGGATTCGATTCGGCGCGCGATATTGCAGCGATTACGGTCAATCGCTGGCCGCACGGCTACGCTTACAGCTACGACCCGCAAAGCGACCAGGTTGCGTTCGAGCCGAGCCGCTGGCCCAAGGACAAGCGCCACTGGGAAATTGGCAGCCGCCGATTCGGCAACATCAGCATCGCAGGAACCGATGCTGCATCGAATGCGATGACCGAGTCCGCGATCGTCGAAGCATTTCGTGCCGTCGGCGATCTGGATTGACGAATCGCTGCAACGCGAATTCGTCGTCAGCCTGATGCGGTAATGTGCGTAGCGCAGGGAAGGCCAAAGGAGCAAGCCGATGCCAATATGCGAAGCGGACCCGTGGCGAATGCAATACTTCGAAGGTATCGCCTGTCCGGACGATGTGAATGTCCCGACCGAAGACGGTGACGCCTGGCGCTGGTATCCCGCGTACAAGTGGGTTTATAACAAGCTCGCCATTGCCGAGAGCCAAAACCTCGACTGCGCTCCGCATGGCATCGATCCCGAATCTTTCCCGGTATTCAGCAAGCCGATTTACAACATGCGTGGTATGGGGGCGGGCAGCGGTGTGTTACGCACGCTCAAGGAATACAAGAACCGCCAGCGGCCGGGTCATATGTGGATGCAGATGCTGCAGGGTGAGCATGTCAGCACCGATGTCGCAGTCGTCGAAGGCGAGGTCAAATGGCAGCGGCATGCGGTGGGCGAGCCGCTCGAGGGCGGCATGTTCGACCACTGGACCGTGCTGGCAGCGTCCAAACCGCGAATCGAAAGCTACCTGGCGAACTGGGTCCAGACGCACATGCCCGGCTACACGGGCATGCTGAATTTCGAGACCATCGACGCCGTTATCATCGAGGTGCACATGCGCTTCGCCGACCAGTGGCCCGACCTGTACGGTGAAGGTTGGGTCGACGCCCTGGTTGCACTCTATGCCGAAGGTGTCTGGAGGTTCGATGATCGGCAACGGCGTGACGGCTACAGCGTCGTGCTGTTCGGCACGCATGGTGTGCAATACCGGCACCCGCAGCAGCAGCTCGTTAACCAGCTGCGTGCGAAGGAGGGAGTTCTGAGCATTCAGATCACCTTTCATGAAGACCGCCCTCCCGCGAGTCATTCGATGCCACCGGGGGGATTCCGGCTCGCCATCGTCAATACCTTTGATCTCGAGCTCGGTCGCAGCATACGACAGGAGCTGGCATTGAATTTCTGGTCCACGCAGCAATTGTTGCAGCGCGGGCGGCGAAAACCCGGTGAGTAATGGAATCGAAGTAATAGAGAACGAGTGGATTCCACTCGCGGACGGTTGCCGCCTCGCCGCGCGCATCTGGCGTCCCGACGACGCGTTCGATAAGCCGGTGCCCGCGCTGCTCGAGTTTCTGCCATACCGCAAACGCGATTTCATGCGGCACCGCGACGAACCCATGCACGGCTATTTCGCAAGCCATGGTTACGCAAGCGTTCGCGTCGACCTGCGCGGGTGCGGCGATTCGCAAGGCCTGCTCACCGACGAGTATTCCGCACAGGAACACGCCGACGGTGTCGAAGTAATCGCGTGGCTCGCGGCCCAGGACTGGTGCGATGGCAATGTCGGTATGTTCGGCATTTCCTGGGGCGGTTTTAATTCACTTCAGATTGCAGCGCGGCGGCCGCCGGCGCTGAAAGCGATCATGGCGCTCTGTGCAGCCGACGATCGTTACAGCGATGACGCGCATTACATGGGCGGCTGCCTGCTGACCGAGAACCTGCAATGGGGATCGATTTTCATGGCGAACCAGGCATTGCCGCCGGATCCCGAGATCGTGGGCGAGGTATGGCGCGAGCAGTGGCGTGAACGTCTCGAAAATCTGCCGATCTTTCCGGAGCTCTGGTTGCGGCAACAGTGGCGCGGCGAATACTGGAGCGAAGGATCGGTCCGCGACCACATCGAAAGGATCGAGATTCCGGTTTACGCGATCGGCGGTTGGGCCGATGGATATTCCAATGCGGTTCCGCGCCTGGTCGCCGCATTGAAGTCGCCATGCAAAGGACTGATTGGTCCGTGGGCGCACAACTTCCCGCACCAGGGTGTGCCGGGGCCGGCGATCGGATTTCTGCAGGAAGCCGTGCGTTGGTGGGACCGCTGGCTCAAGGGCATCGACAACGGCATAGACCGCGAGCCGGTCTTGCGCGCATGGTTGCAGGAGGCCGTTACACCGGCGCCGCAATACAAGACGATGCCCGGTCGATGGGTTGCAGAGCCGGTCTGGCCAAGCCCGGACATTGTGCCAATGGAGCTGTACCTGTCGGCGAACGGCTGCGTTCGTGAACCGGGAGAGCCGGAAGAAAAAATTCTGTCGTCACCGCAGTCCTGCGGCATTCGTGGCGGTGAGTGGTGTGCATTCGGCAGCGACGGCGAGATGCCACGGGACCAACGCCCCGACGACGGTTTTTCACTCACCTGGGATACGCCACCATTGAAGGAGCGTATCGAAATTTTCGGCGCACCAGTCGTCAGGCTCAAGCTGCGTTCGGACCAGCCGGCAGCGAACGTCATCGTGCGCCTGTGCGACATCGCGCCGGATGGAACGTCGTTGCGCGTCAGTTATGGCGTACTCAACCTGACGCACCGCGATGGCCACGCGCATCCCGAGCCACTCGTGCCCGGCGAACGCATCGTCGTCGACCTGCAGTTGAACGACATCGCGCATGCGTTCCCGAAGGGGCACTGTATTCGTGTCGCCGTTTCAACGGCCTATTGGCCCATCGTCTGGCCGAGCAATTCAACGCCCTGCCTGTACATCATGAACGGCGAGAGCCGGCTCACGCTGCCGGTACGGAAGCCTCGCGACGACGATGCGGACTTAAGGCCTTTTGAAGCGCCGGAAACGGGCGAGCGCGGCTCGATGCAACGTATTCGGCATCATCAGTTCAACCGCAAACTCGCTATCGACCTGACCACCAACCGATTCCACTACGAGTTGAACGGCAACGAGTTCAGTGACGCGAGCCTCGTGTATTTCGAGGACATCGATCTCAAGGTCGGCTACACGATGAACAAATGTTTCGAAATCGCCGAGGACGATCCACTATCGGCAACCGAAATTATAGATCAGCGCACGACATTGACGCGTGCGGACTGGCGAGTCACATTGCGCATCTCGATGACGCAGACCGCCGATGCAGAGGCCTTCTATATCAAAGGTCGCCTGGAAGCGGACGAGGGAACCGAGCGTTTCATCGAACGGGACTTCGACGTCCGCGTTCCACGGCTTCTCGTGTAATGCGAGCCCAGGCCGTGGCAACGAGCTGTTCCAGCATCGTGGCGTAGCTCCAACCGGCAAGACTTGCCATGATGGCCAGCTTCGCATCGTTGCCCCATGCCGGGTTCGGATTGACCTCCATCAGTTTGATGCTGCCGTCGGCTGCCGTACGAAAATCGAAACGACCGTAGTCGCGCAGGCTCAGGCGGCTGAACAACGCGCGGCACTGATCGGCGAGTTCCTGTTGGGTTTTTTCCGGCAGGGCGGCCGGCTGAAAACGGATATCTGTCCAGTACGGTGAGTCCGGGTCGGTCTTCGATTCGAATGACAGGATCGGCGCAAAGCCGTCCGGCAACGCCGAGAAATCCACTTCGAGCATGGGCAGCGGCGTGAACTCGCCTTCGGGATTGCCGATGATTCCGAGCCCGTATTCGGTGCCCGGCAAATATTCCTGGATCAGAACGTCACGGCCGGGCAGCTCGCTGGCCAGCCACGCAAGATAGTCACGCGCTTCATACTTGTCCTGCACCAGCGCATTCTTCGTAATGCCGACGCTGCCATCGGCTGTGTTCGGCTTGATCAGCGCCGGAAAAACCGGCACGTGAGCATCCCTGACACTCGCGGCCGGCACGAATCGCTCCATTGGTACGTCGACGCCCAGTGCTTCGGCGAGCAGCCGCACGATTTGCTTGTCGTAGCAGAGAGTCATGGCGCGAGGTGGCGCACCGGTGTACGGCAAACGCATCATCTCGAGCTGCGTTGCAACGTGAATCTCGAAATTCGGATTATTGAAGAGCCCCGTGTCGCAGAAATTGACGACGAGATCCGGTGCGAATTCGCGAAGCTTGTCGAACATGCCGGCGTGTTGTTCGATCACGGTGAATTCGAACCTGTCCAGCGAGGCGAACGCATCGCGCATCGCCGCATGCACGGCAAGATCCTCGGCACTGTATCGCTGATCCTGCTTGGTAGGATCCGGCAGTGACGGATCGCCGGTGATTATCGCAATTCTTTCGGCAGATTTTTTAGGTAGCACTGGATCCGGGATTCCTGATACGAGCCGATCTCGGCTGTTGCTTACTCCATCGCCAGGTAGCGATCGAAAATCGGAGCGTCCTCACCATGAAGATCGCTGGCGCCTTCGCCATCAAGCGCGGCGACCGTGCGCTTGAAAATATCCTGTGCTTCTTCCGGCGTGTTACCAATGCAGGTCATGCCGAGTTTGCCGAATTGCGACAGGGCACCGATCATGTAGAACAGGGTGCCGGTGTCCGTCGAATGCCTGAAACTCAGGCCGGTCCGGTTCATGATCTGAAAAAGATCTTCCGGCAATAAACCACGGTACGCAGGTGACTTGAGGTTGTCGGTCGCGCGATAGAATTTTTCCTGCCCGTTGGGCGCCCGAAAGCGACCGCTGCTCACGTCGAGCGACCCGCCGGTCAGGAATTCGAGTGCATGAAATGGCGGCGTCGTACCCGACATGCGGAGATTGATCTCGATCGCGTAAATCGACCACTGGTCGCCGCTGCGGCGTGCCGCCAGGAAGTCGATGGCGAAGCGCCCGATGACGCCTTTGCTGCTGAGGTAGCGGCCTATTTTCTCTGCTTCGGTATGCAGTTGCAGCCGGTAGTCGTCGTTGGCCGGAAAGCGGCAGCCGACGTAAGCGTGCCCTGTCGAACCGCCGAGGATCTGCTCGTGGCTCGATACCAGTGCGCTCTGGCCGTCGGGGGATATGCGCATCTGCACGCTCGGGGACCGAACCTCGTCGGCTTCGATCATTTCCTCGACGATACCGCCCATTTCGGCGAACTTTCTGAGGAATGCCCTGTAAGTTTCGGTCTTTGAAGACCACCTGAGCTTCCGCAGCGCGGCGCCGATGGTTGCCGCGTCGAGCTCGCCTTGCGGGAACGTAAACATTCCGTTGCCCTCACCGGCGAAGCCTTCGTTCAGCTTGACCACCGCCCGGCGCAAGCCTGGCCGCTCCTTTGCCAGCCGCAAAAGCGCCTCGACGATCTCTGCTTCGGTGTGCAGATCCCCGTTTCCCAGTGGGGCAGCGACACCCGTCTCTGCAAACACCGTTCGGCTGCCGGATTTCGTGCCGTAGTAGAGAAGCTCGGGATCGACGCCATTCAGTGGAATGCCGAGTTCGACGGCCAGCCGTTTTTCGAGCACCGTCGAGTTGTAACAGGTGAGATAGGCACGATCGGCATCGCCCAGCAGCTGCCGAAGCCGTTTCATGAGTCGGGGGCGCTCGAGAATCTTTTCACTCAGGGGCCTTACGCTTGCATCGTATACGGACAACATTTTCAGCCGCTGGCGTGCATGACTCAGCGGCACGCCGTCGAGCAGCTGCAGGTAGTAGTCGACGATGTCCGGGTGCACCGGCTGGCTGGTCACATAGATGACCCGCGCATTGGGATTCCGCAGGCGAATGAGGGCGAACAACAGGCGCTCTTCGTAATGTGCAGCACCCAGCACTTTGGCAAGCTCTTCCTGGTTCACACTGAGTGACGGCACGATCAGCGAGGTGTGCTCGTATTCGGCATCGGTCTGCAGATTCGACCAGATCGTCTGCAGGCGCGCGTTCAGGGCGGCAAACCGTCGGGATTCTTCCTGTTCGTCGATCACTTCGCGTCCCTTGTATTGGAAACGGCCTGCCCGGGCAGTAACACCAGCCCGGCCAGCGGCGGCAACGTTACTTCGATGCTGTGCGCGCGGCCCTGCCACGGTACGGGCTGGCTCTCGATATTGTTTCCGTTGCCTACGCCACTGCCGCCAAAACGCCCGTCGTCGGAGTTCAGTATTTCACGAAAACGGCCGGCGCAGGGCACGCCGATACGGTACTGGTGCCGCACGACCGGTGTAAAGTTCATTGCGACCACGACGGACTGCCCTGGTGCATGGCGCATGAACAGTATGACCGATCGTTCGCGATCGTCACCGTCTATCCACTCGAATCCCCGCCGGTCGAAATCCCACTCCGTGAGGGCGGGCGTATCGTGATGAAGTCGATTGAGAGCGGATAGCAGCCGATTCACGCCGGCTACGTCCTCTCTTTGCAGTCGTTCCCATGGAATCTCGCCGCCGGCTGCCCACTCCGTGGGCTGTGCCAGTTCGCCGCCCATGAACAACAGTTTCTTTCCCGGGAAGCACCATTGATAGACGTACAGCGCACGCAGGTTTGCAAACCTTTGCCATTCGTCCCCTGGCATGCGACCGAGCAACGAGCGCTTCAGGTGAACCACCTCGTCATGCGAAAACGGCAACATGAAGTTCTCTTCGAAGGCGTAGGTCGGGCTGAAGGTCAGCCAGTCCTGGTGGTACTTTCGATGGATTGTTTCCTTGCCGAAGTAGTTCAGCGTGTCGTGCATCCAGCCCATGTTCCATTTCATGTGAAAACCGAGTCCGCCGGCAGATGTCGATTCGGTAACACCGGGCCAGTCCGTCGATTCCTCAGCGATCATCAGGCAATCCGGCGTTTCTTCGCGCACGGCGTTGTTCAATTCGCAAATGAAATCGATAGCCTCCAGGTTCTGGTTGCCGCCGTAGCGATTAGGCGCCCAGTTTTCCGCCTGTCGCGAGAAATCGAGATACAGCATCGATGCCACGGCATCGACCCGAAGGCCATCGAGGTGGAATTCGCGCAGCCAGAAAAGCGCGCTGGAAATCAGGAAGCTGCGAACCTCGTCGCGTTCGTAGTTGAAGACCAGTGTGCCCCAGTCACGATGTTCCGCCCGCGAACTCTCGTGGTATTCGTAGAGACTCTTGCCGTCGAAATTGGCCAGTGCAAATTCATCGCGAGGAAAGTGTGCGGGCACCCAGTCCAGGATTACGCCGATACCCTGCTGATGCAGGAGATCGACGAAGTAGCGAAAATCGTCGGGCGTGCCGAACCGACTGGTCGGCGAAAAATAGCCTGTGGTTTGATATCCCCAGGACTCGTCTAGCGGGTGTTCCGTGACGGGTAGCAGTTCGACATGGGTAAATCCCAGCCGCTTTACATGTTCGGCGAGTTGCGGGGCCACCGTACGGTAGTTAAGGAAAGTGCCGTCTGCGGCCCGCCGCCACGACGCTATATGAACCTCGTAAACCGACAACGGCCGCGCCTGCCAGTCGTGGCCGCCACGCCTTGACAACCAGTCGCGGTCCTGCCACTGGTACTGACTGTCTGTTGCAATGACAGCGGCGGTTGCCGGGCGCAACTCTGTGGCGCGGGCATACGGGTCCGTCCTAAGCAGCAGATTGCCGTTATCCCGGTTACGCAGCTCGAACTTGTATCGACCTGTATCGAGACCGGGGATAAAAAGTTCCCACACGCCGCTTTCACCACGAACCCGCATCGGGTGAATGCGGCCATCCCACTGATTGAAATCGCCGACGACGCTTACACGCTCGGCGTTCGGCGCCCAGACCGAGAATCGTGTGCCGCGCACGCCGTCGATTTCGCAAACGCTGGATCCCAGTATGTCCTGTGCCCGCCGGTGTGTACCGTCGTTGAAGCGGCGGAGCTGCGAATCATCGATCGTTGCTTTGAACGTGTACGGATCGACTCGCTCATGCCAGCTGCCATCATCGGCTTCGATAACGAGCTTGTAGTGCTCCGGTATGTCGCGCAAATTTCCGCGAAACTCGAACAAGTCGGTATCGCCAACGCGCAGCGCCTGGTTCTGTTTCGATTCGACGAACACCTGGCGCGCGCGCGGCATGAATACGCGAATCGCTGCCGCCTTGCCGCTACCATGCCGTCCGAGCACCGCGAAAGGTTCGTGATGACGGGCTTCGATGAGGCGCCTGGCATTCTCATCGTCAAGAGTAGTTTTTCTGGCGGCCACTATTGCGAATTTCCTCCTCTTTGTGGCTCAGGCAGCATGTACTTTGATCGTCTGCCCGATGTCATCCAGGATGCCGCGAAGATGGTCATAGTCCCGATGGCGAACACGCATCCAGGCGTTTGCCATATACCCGCCTTCGACCGGTTGCGTCGGCGTGCCGGGATTCGGCAGGTGCGCGGCAACGATGTTGTCGGCGTATTGCCGATTGATCCTGTCTACGCCGGAATATCCGGTGATCCTGCCGTCCTGTTGCGGTCGCAGGGCAATCATGCCGGCCGAATAGCGCCGCGACGGCTGCGTATGCGTGGCGCCGTGCACCAGTGCATGCGCCCATTCGAAATAGAGATCGAAATCGTTTGCCGTGTTGTACACATCCCACTGACCGACACCCGGCGGCCGGCAGCCGATCTCCGAAAACTTCAGCCCCTTCGGTCCTGCAAACCACTCCATGTGCGTAGCGGAGGTGTCGATGTCCAGCACGCGGATAACTTTCCTCGCCATCTCTCGAACACCCTGGTATCCCGGCGCATTGATCCGGTTGGTCGTCACCATCTGGGGAGAAATCCAGCGTTCTCGCATCGCGGTCAGCACGTTCGGGTAATAATGCGTAATGAATTCGTGACACACCTCGCCGTTGATGGTCAGCGTATCGAGGAAACCTTCGTGGCCTTCGATGAATTCTTCGATGGCCACTTCGCGACCCTGGCGCAGGCCCGATTCCCCTATGACGCGTTCGAGATCGGCGTCGTCGCGTACCCGGTAAGTTGCAGACGCCCCGGCCCCGGCCGGCGGCTTGACGATCAACGGGTAGCCAATCGCTGCCGCGAAATCGCGTGCGTCCTGTGGCGATACTGCGCGAGTCGATTGCGCACAGGGAATTCCTGCCTTGCGCAGCGCTTCTTTCATGGCCGGCTTGTCGCGACAAAGAAAAGCGGTTTGTATCGATGTGCCGGGAATACCGGTTGCCTCACGAACCGTTGCCGCCGCCATGATGTGTGCCTCGACGGTCGCTTCGAGCCGATCAACCCATGCAACACGCTGCACTGCTTTCACGGCTTCGAGCAAAGCCGATTCGTTGACGACGGAACTGATCTGCAGGTACTCGCTCAACCAGCCCTTCAGCTCGTCGTTGAGGTATGCGACCGGCCGCTCGCCGATGCCAATGACGTTGGCGCCTGCCGCGTGCAAGGCACGTACGAATTCGCGTTGGTTATAGGGAAAGGACGGTTCGATAAAAATAACATTCATGATTCTTTGCTCAATGCGCGAAACAGGTTGACATAGACATTCACCTGGCGATTCCACGAGAAATCCTGTGACATACCGTTGCTTATGATTTTCTTCATTAGTGGTCGATTGCCGAACAGATCGAGCGCGGCATTCATCGCCCAATTGAACGCAGTGTGATTGTAGTCGCGAAAAACAATGCCCGTGCCGCTGCCCTTGGCCGGGTCGACCATCTGCACGGCATCGGCCAAACCACCTGTCTGGCGAACGATCGGAACGGTCCCGTACATTAGGCTGTACATCTGGTTCAGTCCGCAGGGCTCGTAAAGCGATGGCATCAGGAAGAAATCGCTTCCGGCCTCGATCCAGTGTGCCAGCTTGTTACTGTAACCGCGATAAAAGCACACTCGATCCCGTGCTGCGCGCTGCAGGCTCTCGAAAAATCGCTCGTAACGCGGTTCGCCGCTGCCCAGCACGGCTATATTAAAATCACGCTCCGTCAGAAGTCTTGGCAGCGATGCTTCCATCAGGTCGATTCCCTTCTGGCCAGTAAGGCGCGTGACGATTCCGACAAGCGGTCGATCGGCGCCACCCGATAGCTTCAGGTCATCCATGAGGGCCAGTTTGCATACGCGTTTGCCGGCCATGCTGCCGGCGGAAAAATTTTTCGGGATCAGCGGATCGGTCGCCGGATTCCACTCCGCGTCATCCACGCCGTTCAGGATGCCGGCAAGCGATGATCGCCTGGCTTTCAAAAGGTCTTGCAGGCCCATTCCGTATTCGTCACTCAGAATTTCCTGCGCGTGGGTCGGGCTGACGGTCGTGAGCTGATCCGCGTGAAGTACCCCTGTCTTGAGGAAATTGATGCGGCCTTGCCCCAGGTCCTGCTGGTGCAGCTGGCCCTCGGCACCGTGCAGGCCGATGTCGTCAATGATGTCGCCGCTGAATATGCCCTGATAACCGATGTTGTGAATGGTCAGCACGGTTTTCGTCCGGGCAAAAATCCTGTCCCATTGATAGACGGTTTTCAGATACAGCGGTATCAGGGCGGTATGCCAGTCGTGACAGGAGAAAATGTCGGGAGAAAATGCCATGCGCTGGCACATTTCTATTGCTGCCCGCGACAGCAGAATGAATCGTCGGTGCTCGTCGGCATCATTGGTGTAAATTTTGCCGCGATTGTAGAGGTCCGGGCAGCGAAGCAGATAAATCGGTGTGTCGCTGCCCGGCAGTATCGCCGTATCGATCGAATACTTGCCGTGCCTGCTGCCGATGCTTATCGGTATGTTTTGCAGAAAGTCGACGGGCACGATAATCAACGAT
Organism: Gammaproteobacteria bacterium; assembly: GCA_029865385.1. Lineage (GTDB taxonomy): Bacteria > Pseudomonadota > Gammaproteobacteria > Steroidobacterales > Woeseiaceae > JAKEGN01. The sequence continues at coordinate 23,987 of JAOUGX010000017.1, read as the reverse complement.
TTCGCGTCGATCGTATCGTAGCAGGGCATCAGGACGCGTACGTCATGACCTGCGCGGTGCAGGTAAGTCGCAAGCGCCATGCTGACGTCGGCCAGTCCGCCGGTTTTGGCGAGCGGCGCGACTTCCGAACTGACGAGACATATTCTTAGTTTTTTTCCCGCTGCCACGATCAGTCCGACTTGTTGTTGTAAACTGCTATTCTAACCTTTCTGCTGCATCACCGAGCTGCCACAACAAAAAAAGCCGCCAATAAATGAATGTATTGCTGATTTCACCCGGTTACCCGGCCGACATGCCCGAGTTCGCACGCGGACTTGCCGAAAGCGGTGCACGCGTCATCGGCATCGGCGACCAGGGTGCCGCAATGCTGCCGGAACTCGTTCGCCGTTCGTTGAGTGACTACATCCAGGTGCGCTCGCTTTGGGACAGCGAAGCGGTGATCGGCGAGTTGCGGGGTCGCCTGCGCGGCAAGAATCTCGACAGAGTCGAATGCCTCTGGGAGCCTGGAATCATGCTCGCTGCGGAGCTGCGGCAGCATTTCGGCGTACCCGGCCTGAGTGTCGATCAGGCCAAATGTTTTCGTGACAAAGAGGCGATGAAGCTCGCCCTCGATGTCGCTGGGGTTCGCACACCCCGACACGTGGCGACGAACTCGGTTGCCGGTTGCTGGGAAGCGGCCGAAGCGATCGGTTTTCCCTTGATTCTGAAACCGATAGCCGGCGCCGGATCCGCGGACACGTACCGCGTCAACAATTCCGAGGAACTGCGTTCGGTCCTGCCGCTGCTGCGCCACGTGCAAACCGTAAGCGTCGAAGAGTTCGTCGATGGCGAGGAGTTTACGTTCGACACGATAACGGTCAATGGCAAGATCGCTTATTACAATATCGCCTGGTATCGGCCGCGACCGCTGATCGCGCGCAGCAACGAGTGGATCAGCCCGCAGGTTATCGCGCTGCGCAACGTCGATCAGCCGGATCTCGCGGAAGGCATAAAGATGGGCCACGACGTGATCAGGGCGCTCAACTTCGATACCGGTTTCACGCACATGGAGTGGTATCGCAAGTCCAATGGCGAGGTCGTGTTCGGCGAGATCGGCGCGAGGCCGCCCGGTGCTCACCAGGTGGATCAGATGAAATTCGCCTGTGACTTCGACGTTTTCGCTGCCTGGGGCCAGGCTGTTGCAAAAGGCCGCGTGGATATTCCGTTCGAGCGTCGGTACAACGTCGCCCTTATATTCAAGCGTGCGCGCGGCGTCGGCCGCATAACGCGCATCGACGGTGTCGACGAGCTGCAAAAACGCTTTGGCCAGCATGTCGTCTGGAACACCTTGCTGCCACCGGGTTCGCGTCGCCGTGACTGGCGCCAGACACTGGTGTCAGACGGCTTCGTCATGCTGCGCCATCCCGACCTGCAAAAGACGCTCGAGATGGCCGACGCTGTCGGTTCGGAACTGCACATGTACGCCGAGTAGGCGCGTAAAGGCTTTCCGGGCTCAGGCGAATTCGTCGAGGTATTTTGGCAGCATCTCGCGCCACGTAACCCAGTTGTGATTGTACTGGGTTCCCCAGGGATCGACCCTGTTGGGAATGCCCTTCGCGCCGAGCACCTTGGCGATGCGCCAGGATTCGCCGATATCCTCGTAATCACCTTCCCCGGTCGGCAGCAGGATGAGGCGCTTGCGCAGCAGGTTCAGCTGTTCGCCTTCGAGCCCGGGAAGATAGTGCAGCGGCGATGAAAAATAGAAGTCCTGGTTGAACTTGCCTTCGAGATATTTCGACAAATCGAAGGTGCCGCTCATCGCGATGGCAAGTTTGTAAGCATCGGGGTGCCGGCAGACTGTTGCCACCGCATTGAAAGCCCCGATTGATGCGCCTGTTGCGACGATCTCGATGTCGTTCGATGCGCAGTCCTTGCGAATTGCCGGTGTCACTTCCTTGTAAATGAACGCATCGAACAGGTTCTGCAGCTTCGAGCAGTAATCGCCCGAGTGCGTGCCTGATATCCACGCTTTTCCTGCCACACTGTCGGTCGAGTAGACCTTGATGCGGCCGGCGTCGATGAGCGGCTCGAGCATGCGTATCAGGTGGAATCGCTCGACTTCCTCGGCATCGCCGCCCGCCGTCGGGAACAACAGTACCGGTGTGCCGATTTCTCCCCAGCGCACGAGTTGAACTTCCTGCTCGATGTGCGGCGAATACCAGCGAAAAGTGTCCTTACGGCTCATTTGTCCGTCCCTGCCTCGATACGTATCGAATCCTGCACCCTGTTCCAGAACAGGTCCGTGAACTCCTCGATTTCATGAGCCGGATACAGTGCGGACACTTTCTGGTGGATCGCGTCGCGAACCACATCCGTCCTGAAAAACTCATTCGCGACCTCATCGAGATGTGCCAGGTGCTTGTCGCAGAATTCATAGAATCGCTCCGCGTCGAAATGCTCTTCGGCCAGCTTCACGTAACCGCTCAACTTCTCCTCGAAAGGCTTGTCCTTATCCGCGATGCGAAAATATTTTTCCCAGTCAAGATTCGTTTTCATGCGGCGATCCGTTGCCGCACAGAAAATCGACCAGCGAATGTTCGATTTGATGAGCCACGGAAAATGGAAATGCAGCGAGGTCACCTGTGAGTCCGGGCAGGCGTTCGCAAAATCAATTGGATGCCAGGTCCCGTTGCTGCGCAACGATTCGCAGGAGTTGAAGTCCCAGCCGAAGAACGCATTGATGACCATGGTGAGATTGGCGAGGTGGCTTTCGTCGGCTGGCGACAGGAAATCCACGTCCATCTGGTAGCGATCATGCAGCGGGGCCGCCGGATCATAGTTGACACAGCGCCATTGCGGTCCGAGGCCGATGCAGCGCACGAACGCGTCGTTGGGTATGACCCCCTTTTGCAGGTGCATGACCCGGGTGCCGCTCTGGTCGTACGCTGCGAGCAGGGATTGCCGGTCCTTGATGGCCGTAACGCCTACCCAGGCGCCGCCATCGTAAGGCTTCATGAACAACGGATAGCCTATCCGGTCGCCAATCTCGCCGAGGTCGAACAGCTTTGCATAACGCGTCAGGGTCGGCTTGAGATCGGCAGATTCGGTGTACGACTTCGGCGGTATCATCCAGGTATCGGGAATCGGCAGTCCAAGGCGCATCATCGCGCAATACGTGGTCTGCTTTTCCATCGACTGCAATGACCACGGGTTGTTGAAGACGTACAGGTCATCCGTAAGAATCGCTTTCTTTATCCACTCTCTCGACGTGTGATACCAGTGCGTCAGGCGATCGATAACGACGTCATAGCTGCACGGTTGCATCAGGTCGAATGGCTCGATGTAGACTCGCTCGACCTCGAAACGGTTGGTGTTACCGCCTTCGGTAATCGCCAGATCGAGCTTCTTGATCAGCGCCTCGTAACAGATTGGCCAGCAAATATCCGCGCCAAGTGACAGGCCAATACGACGGGTCTTGTTTGCCACTCTCGTTCCTTTCTATTCGTAGACGATCCACACGGGACCGGGAAACAACCAGGTCAAACCATTGCGCAATCGATCCCGCCAGTTTTCCCAGTTGTGAGCATCTCTCGCTTCTTCGAACAATACATCGATTCCCTGCTGCTGCAGACGCGGAACAAGGGAGCGATTCTCGTAGATCAGCGACTCGTAGATTCCGCAATTCATATATATTTTTCCAGCCGGCTGGCCGGGTTTTTCGCGAAATTCGTTCATGAACCGTACCACGGAATGAAACACGGGACCGCGTTCGTGTTGCCCCAGGTCGCTGAAAGCAAAGGATCCCGACTGCAGCAGCAGACGGTCGAAGACACCCGGATTTCGCCAGGCCGCGTGCAGTGTCGCAACACCGCCGAAGCTGGCGCCCATCAGCCCCCTGGCACGCGGTTCGTCGATGAGCGGATAATTCATGGCCATGAAAGGCAACAGCTCGTTGCCGATGAACTCGGCATGGCGGTCGTCCGCGCCGTATTCCTTGAGCCGGTCGGGCGATTGCGTCATCGCGACGATCATCGGCGGAATCTCCAGGGACTGAATCAGGTTGTCCAGCACGGTCGTCAGGTCTGCGAATCGCGCATAGTCGGCGCCGTCGTGCGCGATCAGCAAGGGATACCGTCGCGTTCGGCGAAAGCGCGCCGGCAAATACACCTTCAACGACCTGTCCTCGCCGAACGCCTTGCTGGCGAGCGGCATTTCCTCGATCGTGCCACGCCGCGCGCCGGGGTCCGGCAAGGTCCAGGCCGGGCGCTCGTAACCCGCGCCCTGGCAAACCGAGTTGGCGCCGAACGGATCGTGTGCAAGCACAGGGTTCAGCGGGTCGACTATAAGACTGCGTCGGCCATTGGCAACGACTTCGAACTTGTACTCTATCCGGGAGCCTGGCGGCAGTTCGATGGTGACCGCCCACAAATCGGTCCCCAGCAGCTGCTGGAATGTCTGCGCAGCGTTGAACCCCGATATCCAGCATCGCAGGTGGACGCTCTCCGCATGGCCTCGATAGACGAAGGTGATGTCGTTGCCGTCGACCAGCGGGAAGTCGGTCTTCGCAACAAAGGCATCGATCTCCTTTTTGCCCGGCGCGCGCTTGCGAAACAGTTTGCGTAGCGATGGGTTCATAAGGTCCGGACTCGCTTGAGCCCGTTGTTCCTCGACAGTCGCCGGACATCGTTTGCCGCGCGTAAATGAGCATCCTCGAACCACAGCATCGAACCGCTGTTGAGCGTCAGGCATTTGACGGGCGCGAATCGGCGGCACAACAAACCTATGCGGGAAGCATCTCCGCTCTTCAGTCGATGCTTTGCATCGGGCAGAAACACGCACCCCGGCACGGTTCCGGTCCCGGCCGACAGGATCTCCGGATCGCGACGAGTCTGTGGCGTATGGTCGTGAAACAGCACGACCTGGTCACCGAGCACCATTGCGCCGGCCGACCAAGCGACAATGTGCCTGGAGGCGATCAGCTCGCCCATGCCGAACAAGCGCATCCTGTTCTGCAGCACGACCACGTTGCCGCCCGTAATCACCAGCGTCTCGCAAGCCGCCAGTTGTTCGACCATTTCGGCTTTGTGCTCGGCAAGCACGGCGGATGTGGTTTCGCTTATGGCATCGGAGTAAGACGCATGTATCGCCTCGACCCTGTGATGGTGATGCCGATCCAGTGCCCGGATCTGGGTGATCGAGTGCCGGATTTCGGGCTCCAGCAAATCGGCATCCGTTTCGCTGCGTTGCAGGTGGCGGGCCGCGATCATGAGTTGTCGCAACCTGGCACGATACAGCCGCTGCAATGCCATCAGTCGCTCCTGGCGCTCGCGATAGGCTGCGTGCAGTTTTACATCGGCCGCGAAAATTTTCTCGGCGCGACCATACAGCATGAGGTTCTGCAACGGACGTCCGACCAGCTCGGCGACATCGTCGGTATACGCCTCGTCTTCCTGCCAGGCCGCCGAGATCACGGCAAAGGGACCTGCCGGCAGATCGGTATTGCCGGCGATTTCGCTCAGATTTTTGACGGGGCGCTGCGGCCCCAGGAGTATTCGATGCAACATCAGCTTCTTTTTTTCAGGACAACTCGACGCGGATAAGCTTTACGATTTCCGTCAATGCGTTTTCCACGACGCCGGTTTCCGGGTGGCGGACGATAATATAGCCGTCGCCCTCGTAGCTGTCGGATGGCGCCTGTCCTTCCTGCGGCAATTTCGCCTCGACGACGAGTGAGCCGAAGCGGCGTTGCGCTTCGCCCAGGCCATGGATTCGACGAATGCGGCCGCGGCCCTGGCCGCGAATGTAGGCCGCCCCTGCTGCATAGCGACGCTGCGGCACATCAAACTCGTCGAATACCATCAGCTTCGGCCAGGCACGGTAGAAGTCCATGTCATGCGCATACGACAGGAGCGACGTGAACTGTGCGCCGGGCGGACGCGCACCGACTTCCGAAATCGCGATGCGGTTGTTCTGCAAACGGAACCATTCCATGTGGCTCAGGCCGGTCTCCAGACCCAGAGCACGAACGCCGCCAAACGCTGCCTTGCGAATCGGATCGAACTCCGGCCCGCCGATATCACGCGGCAACATCACGCACCACTGTATCCAGTCGTTTTTCAATACTTCGAGCGGCGATGGCATGTAGCGGGATATCGAGTGCCACACCGGCTGGCCGGCAATCACGACACTGTCGAAAGAGTATTCGGTGCCGTGAACGAATTCTTCGTAAAGCGCCGGCGCTCGCGGATCGGGAGGAAAGCTGTCCAGGAACTTGTCGAGGTCGTTATTGCTGTCCAGCCGGTAGGTGCCTTTTCCGCCGGCGCCGGCGGGCGGCTTTACGACCAGCGGAAAGCCGACCTGCTTCGCGAAAGACTCCGCCGCGTCGCGTGTACCGACCAGCGCGTGGCGCGCGCATGGCACGCCGGCCTTGCTCAGCACCGTCTTCATCAAGGCCTTGTCGCGAAACTGCCGGGCAGCCGTAACGCCGAGCCCCGTGATTCCAAGGGCTTCGCGCGCCTCGGCCAGCGGTACCTGCAATTGCTCGAGGGTTGCGATGTAGCGCTTGGGCCTGCCGAATCGACCGGCAAGAGCGCGGGCGCCGTCTACCAGCTGTTGCGGGTCGAGCCCGTCGTCGATGCGCCAATGTCCGGCCAGCCTGTGGCGAATCTTCTCGGGGATCTTTTCTTGCGGGTCCTGGCTGACAACCGTCAGGTTGATTCCCGGAAGTTGTGCGGCACCATTGATGAAGGCCAGCGTAGCGTCCATGAAGAAGGGCGCTGCAAAAATGACGTGTTGCTTTGCCTGCACGGGTTCATCTTCCAGGGAAACTGCGTCGAGTGGTGTCGCTACAATATCAGGTTGACGTATTGCCGTCACAGAAACGGGGAAGTTCCAGCATGACGACGGACCTGTCGGGAACCGTCATACGCAGCCTGTCCGTTCGCGACTGGACAGTTGCGTCACTTGAAAAACGAGTCAGCCATTCCGAGCGTTCTCTGTAGTCCGGCAGTGTGAAGGTGCATTCAATGATCGCCGGATTCATGAGTAACGCTGCAATCTGAAGTGTCCCGAATTCATCGGCCCTGGCAAAGCAAACGTACAGGGCCTGAGCTTTATCCCAATCATTCGCCAGCATCACATCGCCGTCGGGCCTGAACCAGGCTACGTCCTGTACATCCTGCCTGTTAAATTTTTGCCCGTGCAGAAAATCCGCTTGGCGGAATTGCGGCATGTCGCGGCGCAGCCGGATCAGCAGGCGCACCGCTTCTGCAAACGCGGGATCGGAGGCCAGACCGGACCAGGCAAGCCAGCCGGTCTCGTTGTCCTGGGCGTAAGCGTTATTGTTGCCGTGCTGTGAATTGCCGAACTCGTCGCCGGCCAGCAGCATCGGAGTTCCCTGCGAGAACAGCAATGTCGCCAAAAGGTTCAGGCGGTGTTTTCGGCGCAACGCGAGAATTGCTGCGTCGGACGTTGGCCCTTCAACGCCGTAGTTGCAACTGAAGTTGTGTCGATGACCATCGGCGTTGTCTTCTCCATTCGCATGGTTGTGACGTTGCTCGTAACTGACAAGGTCATTGAGTGTAAACCCGTCGTGCGCAGTCACCAGGTTAATACTGGTCCAGGGTGATTTACCGCTTTTTTCAAAGACATCTGCAGAACCGAGCATGCGACGCCCCAGTTCCGCCGCTTCGTTCGTATCACCTCGCCAATAGCGTCGCAGCGAGTCACGGTACTTGTCATTCCATTCGGCCCAGGACGCGGGAAAACTCCCCAGCTGGTAACCATCGTGAGCCAGGTCCCAGGGTTCGGCAATGAACTTGCAGGACGAGAGCGATGCATCGCTTTCGATAGCCTTTAATAAGGGATGCTGCGCATCGAAGCCCCGTGCGCCGCGGCCGAGCACCGATGCCAGGTCGAAGCGAAAGCCGTCGACACCCATCTCTGCCGACCAGTACCTGAGGTTGAGCAGAATCAATTCCTGAACGCGCGGATGATCGACGTTGAGCGTATTGCCACAGCCGGTGTCGTTGACGTACTCGCCGGGCCTGTCGGTCTCGGTACGGTAGTAGGACAGGTTGTCTATGCCGCGAAAGCTCAGCGTGGGGCCCGGTTTACCGCCTTCGGCACTGTGGTTGTAGACGACGTCCATGAACACCTCGAGACCCGCATCATGAATCGCGTTGATCATGTTGCAGAACTCGGCACGAGGATCGACTTTCGCGTAACGGCCGGCCGGCACGAAAAAGTTCAGCGTGTTGTAACCCCAGAAGTTCCTGAGGCCGCGCCTGGCCAGGAAGGTCTCGTCGATAAAAGCCTGTACCGGCATGATCTCGACAGCGGTGATGCCGAGTGCCTTGAGATAGGACAGCACTTTGCCGTTGCTCATGCCGGAAAACTTTCCGCGATCCGCTTGCGGCACATCGGGATGCAGCATAGTGAAGCCGCGAACGTTCAGTTCGTAAATGATCGTGTCGGCCCAGGGTATCGCGGGACCTTTCGAAAGCGGCGAAGCCGGCTCGCTTACAACGCAGCGCGGCACCGAACCGGCGCTGTCCTGTTCGTTGATGCGCCAGTCATCGACGTCGCTCACGAAGTCGAACAGCTCCGGTGACCAGCGGAATCGGCCACGGAGCTCCCGCGCGTACGGATCTATCAACAGCTTGTGCGGGTTGCAGCGAAGTCCTTGTTCGACGTCATACTGACCGTGTACCCGATAGCCATAGCGTTGTCCCGGCAAACAACCGGGAACGTAACCGCACCAGGTGCCATCACCACGGTCTTCGAGGAACTGTCCGCGGCGTTCATGATCGTTGGCATCGAACAGACAGAGCTCGACAGCGTTGGCGGCATCCGAGAACAGCGCAAAATTGACGCCGTCTCCGTCAAAGCTCGCGCCCAGCGGTTCGGGTCGGCCGGTCTCGATCATCAGGCTTCGAGATCAATTGGCGTCAGGCGCCAAATATCCCTGTTGTAGTCGAGGATGGTCCGGTCACTCGAGAATCGCCCCGCTGCCGCGGTATTCAGGATGCTCATCTTCGTCCATTGCCCGACATTCCGGTAGGCGGCTTCGGCACGCTGCTGTGCGTCAACGAAACTGCGGAAATCGGCCGCCGTCATCCACGGATCGTGCGGATTCTGTATCGAGTGCAGGATCGCGTCGAGCGCCGCCGTATCGTTGCCCGAGAAATGCTTGTCGCGAAGCAGAGTCATGACCCTGAGGAAGTCTTCGTCCTTGTCGATAAAGGACGACGGTTCGTATATCGGTCGAAGCGTTGCAATCTCTTCCACGGTCAGGCCGAACAGGAAAAAGTTCTCCTCCCCGACAGCCTCCAGTATTTCGACGTTGGCACCGTCGAGCGTGCCAATGGTAACGGCGCCGTTGGTCATGAACTTCATGTTGCCCGTTCCCGAGGCCTCCTTGCCGGCTGTCGAAATCTGCTCGGACAGGTCGGCGGCCGGGCAAATGCACTCCATCGCCGAAACGTTGTAATCAGGGAAAAACACCAGCCTCAGGCGACCTTCCGTCGCCGGGTTCGAGTTGACTACACGGGCGACGTCGCCGATACATTTTATGATGTGCTTCGCCATGACGTAGCCTGGAGCTGCCTTGCCGCCAATGAGCACGACTCTCGGCACCAGGTTTTCACCGTCGCCGCGACAGATGCGGTCGTAAAGGTGAATTACGTGCAAGAGATTCAGCAGCTGCCGCTTGTACTCGTGGATTCGTTTGACCTGAACGTCGAACATCGCGTCGGCACTGATCGCGATGCCGGTCTTTGCCTCAACGAGGCCGGCAAGGCGAAATTTGTTGCCGTGTTTCACGGCGCGCCAACGCTTCTGAAATTCGCTGTCATCGGCGAATGCCGTGAGCTGCTGCAACCGATCCAGGTCGGTGATCCAGTCCTCGCTGATCTTTGAATCGATGGTTGCGGCAAGTCCCGGGTTGCAGGCCGCAAGCCAGCGCCGCTGTGTGACACCGTTCGTCTTGTTGTTGAATTTCTCCGGCCACAGTTCGGCAAAATCGCGGAAAAGCCCTTCGCACAACAGCTTCGAATGCAGTTTGGCAACACCGTTTACCGAAAAGCTGCCGGCGATCGCAAGATGCGCCATGCGCAGCATCGGCGTCGAGTCATTGCTGACCAGCGACATCCTGTTCAGGCGCTGCTGGTCGCCGGGCCAGCGTTCGGCGACTGCAGCGAGAAGCCGCGCGTTGATTTCGTGGATGATGTCCAGCAGGCGCGGCAACAGGCGCGCGAAAGTCTCGGCCGGCCATTGCTCGAGCGCTTCCGGCAGCAGCGTGTGGTTGGTGTACGCCATGGTTCTGTTAGTGATATTCCAGGCCGCCTCCCAGCTGAGTCCGTGCTCGTCCATCAACAAACGCATCAGTTCCGGCACAGCCATGGCCGGGTGTGTGTCGTTCAGCTGGAAGCAATTCAGTTCGGCAAATCGGCTGAGATCGTCGCCGTGGCGCGAGACCCAGCGACGCAAAGTGTCCTGGAGGCTCGCCGAAGACAGGAAATACTGCTGCCGCAATCGCAGCTCCTGGCCGGCTTCGGAGTTCGCGTTCGGGTATAACACCATCGTGATGTTCTCCGCCGCATTTTTGGCAGCCACGGCGTCTGCGTAGCTCCCGGCATTGAATTCGTCGAGATCGAACTCGTCCGTTGCCGCCGCGGACCAGAGGCGCAGGGTGTTGACGTGATCATTGCGAAAGCCCGGGATCAGGATGTCGTATGGAATCGCCAGTACGTCATGCGTGTCAGTCCAGTTGTGACGCAGCTCCCCTTTTTCGTCGGTATAGGCGACGCTGCGTCCACCGAACTTGATGGTTTTCGTCAACTCGATGCGGCGAACTTCCCAGGGAAACCCTTCGCGCAGCCAGTCGTCCGGTTCCTCGAACTGGTAGCCGTCCTGAATACGCTGGCGGAACATGCCGTAGTGATAGCGAATACCGTATCCAAGCACCGGCAGTCGCAGAGTCGCACAACTGTCGAGGAAGCAGGCGGCGAGACGGCCAAGGCCGCCGTTTCCGAGTCCGGCATCGTGCTCACGGTCGTAAATGTCCTCGAGTTCGATCCCAAGATGACCGAGCGCCGCGCCGGTCTCGTTTTCAATGCCGAGGCTTTGCAGCGCGTTGCGAAGCAGTCTACCCATCAGGTATTCGAGCGACAGGTAATAGGTTTGTCGGTGCCCGCTGCGCTGGGCGGCGTTGCGAACGTTGTTGCGGCGCTCCATGAGCCGGTCCCTGGTGGCCAGCACAACGGACTGAAACAGGAAAGGCTGCCGCAAATGAATCGTACGCCGCCCCATGGTGCGCCAGAAGTAGTGCTTGATGTCGTCGTAAATGGCCTGCGCCGTCATCGACAAGGCGCGTGTCTTTGTCATGTTGAAGCTGCCGGTTTCGGCAGCATCGTCATCGGTTGGAGGCACTGGTCTTTTTCCGTCGGAGCGCAGCAATGTGCGTTATGGAGTTTTCTGAAAAGGTTGCTGTTATCGGGTCATGTGCATCTGCTGTCCGAGCATATCAGGCGTAACCAGGGTTAGCCCGCTGTCCGTAACGCGAAAGTTTCGCGCTCGATCATCATCTGCATTCTCGCCAATGACGGTATCGTCTCCGATTACGGCACCTCTATCAATGATCGCCCGATTGATACGGCAGTTCTTGCCGACAATGACATCCGGCAGAAGCAGCGACTGGCTGATCTGGCTGCGAGCGTCGACATGACAGTTTGAAAACAGCAAGGACATTCGGACCTGCGCCCCGGACACTATGCATCCGCCCGAAACCATGGATTGAATCGCCTCGCCGCGCCGACCCGGATCGTCAAATACGAACTTGGCCGGCGGTGCCTGTCGTTGATAGGTGTGAATTGGCCATTGCTCGTCGTACAGGTTCAGCTGTGGCGTAACGCTCACGAGTTCCATGTTGGCTTCCCAGAAAGCGTCAAGCGTACCGACGTCCCGCCAATAGGCCTGTGCGTCGGTTTCGACATCGCGAAATGGAAACGCCTGCACATGGTATTTATTGATGATCGAAGGAATGATGTTCTTGCCGAAGTCGTGTTGTGTTCCGGGTGTATCCGCGTCCTTGATTACCTGCTCGTAAAGAAAGTCGGTGTTCCAGACATAGTTGCCCATTGATGCGAGGCAGACGTCGTCCCGGCCGGGAATTGGCGTGGGTTTTTCCGGCTTCTCGTCGAAAGCGATTACCCGGCCGCTTTCGTCGACGGTCATGACGCCGAGTGCGCCTGCCGCTTCTGCGATTGGTACCTCCAGGCAACAGACGGTCATGTCGGCGTGGCTTTTCGCATGCGCGACGATAAACGGGCCGTAATCCATTTTGTAGACGTGATCGCCGGCGAGTATCAGCACGAATCGGGGTCTGTGCGTGCGTACGATATCGAGATTCTGATAAACCGCATCTGCGGTACCACGATACCATTCGCCGCCGACGCGCTGTGATGCCGGCAATATATCGACGAACTCCCGATGACTGGCCTTGAACCACGACCAGCCGTGTACAAGGTGGCGAATCAGTGAGTGCGCTTTGTACTGTGTCAGTACGCCGATTCGGCGTATGCCGGAGTTGATGCAATTCGAAAGCGGAAAATCGATGATGCGGTACTTGCCGCCGAAATAGAGTGCCGGCTTGGCCCGCCACTCGGTCAGTTCGTACAGCCGGGTTCCCTGTCCGCCCGCCAGAATCAGCGCCATTGTTTCGCGAGTAAACCGGCTTACGAAGCGGGAGTCGGAAATCTCTTTTTTTTCAGCCATCGCGCAACTCTCTTTTTATGTTCGTCGTGGCATGGAAGGCGTGCTTCATTGTGACACGAATGGCGGGCCCATTTTCGCCGCAACTCGGGAATCCCGGTCCGCAAGCCAAATGGCTTTGTGAACATCTGCGAGCAATGCGTCATTTTTTTGCTTCTCCTGGAGTCGCCATCGCCAGTACCTGTCCGTTCTGCCTGGCTTGTTGAGGCGCGCTTCCGACCCCGGACCAAGGTAATCCCGCATCGTTGCAATCGCAAGTCACGCCAGCGACTTGAATGCAGGTTGTATTATGTCGCAATGAATGCTCGTGTCCCTGCCGGCACTACCGGCTGGTGTACCAGGAGACCTACGGCAATGACACGGGAGTATCGGGCGGCTATCGGCAGAATCCGCAGCCGGCTCTGCCGGGCAGTGTGAATCGGGCCAGTGGCCTTTTGAACCGGCCAATGCCGGCCAACGCCGACGAATGGGGGCAGTGGGTGCAGCAGAACTCGATTCTCTCCACCTATCGCGATGCCACCGACATACGCATCACCAAAGCCCGCATGGTCCCGGAACTTACCGGGAAACGCAGGAAACTGTACGCGCCGATGGCCAGGTTCTACGCAAGCTTCGACAGCGGGGATTCATCGATGCGGGCCGATCAACAGGCCTTTTCCATCGAATCGATTTACAGTGCCGGCGGTAGTCGCTGGCAACGGTCGACGCGTTCAATCACTTCTCTTATGTCGGCCAGCTACGATCGTGTATTCAGTAACGGCAAAGGCGACTACGTACTCACCAACGATGTCTCGTTCGATCCGGGCGCGGACTGGTCTTCGATCAGTCGCGCACGATAGACTGGGAAAATGTTTATTCGAAAAAACTTTCGCCTTGCTGCCATCGCCGCGCTGGCACTGGTTGCGTCGTGCACCGGTGTGCCGGAAGGCACCAGTGCCGTTACTGATTTCGATCTCGAACGCTACCTCGGTAGCTGGTATGAAATTGCCCGGCTCGATCATCGCTTCGAACGTGGCCTGACAAACGTAACGGCAAGCTACACGTTGCAGGATGACGGAGGTGTGCGGGTCGTCAACCGGGGGTTCGACCCGGATGCCGGCGAGTGGAACGAGGCGACGGGCAAGGCCTACCTGGTCGATGCGCCGGATGTCGGCCGCCTCAAAGTGTCTTTTTTCGGACCGTTCTACGGCGCCTACAACATCCTGGAACTGGATCACGCAAACTACCAGTATGCGCTGGTTGCCGGTCCGAATCGTTCATACTTATGGATATTGGCGCGATCTCCCGAACTGCCCGAGCCTGTTCTGACGTCATTGGTAGATAAAGCGAAGAGTCTGGATTTTCCTGTGGATGAGCTCATCTACGTAAGCCACGATCTCCATGCCATGAAATAGTGCTGTCAGGGTCGACGCAGTTACAAAATGAAACATCATGTGACAGCCCGGCAATCCTCTTGCCGCCCGACTCTGATTCAATGAATCTATCGCCGGTGACCTGTAGCCACCGGCTCTGACCGGGATGAACGATTATCAAGTCTGTTTTTGCAATGCTCTTGGCGGCGTTACCTTTGACGATCGACGCTATGGAGATCACAGTGCGCGTCAGCGGCGCGCCTGCCGAAGGCGTGCTGGTATTCCAGGTCTACGATTCTCCCGACACCTTCAGCGATCTTCGTGACCCGGCGCAGGAAATCGTCGTGCAGGCACGGGGTGATGGCGACTACCTGCTGCCGGACGTCAACGGCGCGCGTATCGCGCTGTTCGTCTACTTTGACGAAAATGCCAACGGCCTGGTCGACAAGAACTTCATCGGTATACCAAAGGAACGCCTGGCCTTTTCGAACAACTACCGGCCTATAGGGCCGCCGAGCTTCGTCCGGGCAAGCTTCGAATTGCCCTTGCCGGACAACGGTCCGCTCGAGATGGAGATGTACCGGTTACTCGGCAAGCGAGGGCGTCTCGGTGTCGGCGCAGGTGTCGTGGGCCGCAGCAGCCCATACGTAGGATCAACCAAGTCGGTTACGCAGGTGATTCCCGGTATCACCTACGTGGGTGAACGTTTGCAGTGGTTCGGACCGGCATTGCGATACGGTATCGCCGGCAGCGGAAGGTTCAGACTGGCTGCCGTGGCCGAGTACCGAATCGGCAGTTACGAGGAAACCGACAGCCTTGTCCTGTCGGGCCTCGGTGACAGGGACAGCACCCTGATGGCCGGCCTGGGCCTGCAATACGAAATTGCAAATGGATTCGAACTGGACCTCGCTTACCGGCATGACGTCCTCGACAGGATTGGCGGCGGGGAGGCGAACGCCCGCCTGTCGCGCGGAGTGCCCGTCGGGCCGGTCACGTTCGTGCCGCAGCTGTCGATGAACTGGTTGGGCGAAGAGTTGAGCAACTACGATTTCGGCGTTCCGCTTGCCGCAGCCACGGCGGGCCGGCCTGCCTATGCATTGGGCAGTACCACCAGTTACGAGCTGGGCCTTGGCGTTTTCCTGGAGTTGTCCGAGCACTGGCAATTCGTAATGGATCTCGCGATCGAGAGACTGGACGACGAGGTCGTTGCCAGTCCGCTGGTCGAAGAGCGCAACGTCGTCAAGGGTTTTGCTACGATATCCTACGTTTTCTGATTGGGCACGGTTGGAGCATTCTGTTCGATGCGAGTAGCGATCATAGGTGGAACGGGATTTGTCGGTAGCTACCTGACGGATGCGCTGCTGGATGCGGGGCACGCCGTATCCTTGCTTGTTCGACCAGGCGGCGACAACAAACTCAAACGAGCGAAGCATGTGCAAACTGTGCCTGGCGACATTTCCGACGCCGAGTCGATTCGCAGCCTGATCGAGGGCTGCGATGCGCTTATCTACAACGTGGGGATTCTGCGCGAGGTACCGCGAGAGGGGATTACTTTCGAGAAGACGCAATACCAGGGGCTGGTCAGCACGGTCGAGGCTGCGCGTGAGGTCGGCGTAAGGCGATTGCTGTTGATGAGCGCCAATGGCGTAAAGATTCCGGGAACCCGCTACCAGGAGACCAAGCGGCGGGCGGAAGAGTATGCATTCAACAGCGGACTGGACGTCACCGTGTTTCGCCCGTCCGTCATATTCGGCGATCCTCGCGGGACAATGGAATTCGCCACCCAGCTTTTCGATGAGATGGTTCGCCCGCCGATTCCCGCCGTAAACTTTTTCTCGAGCCTGGGCCCGAATAAAGGCGCCGTCGTCATGTCCCCGGTTCATGTTGAAGACGTGGCGTCGGCATTCGTTGCAGCATTGCAAAAGCCCGAGTGCATCGGCAAAACCTACCGGCTCGGCGGGCCGGAGGTCTTGACCTGGAAGGAAATGATATCGCGCATTGCCGCGGCGACACGCCGCAAGAAAACGATTCTGCCCATGCCGATCGGGCTGATGCATATCGGCGCAACACTTTTCGACTGGCTGCCGTTTTTTCCGGTAACGCGTGATCAGCTTGTCATGCTGAAGGAAGGCAATGTCGCAGATCCCGCGGAGCTCGAATCGCTGATCGAAAGGCAGCCGATTTCATTCCGTGCTGCGAACCTCGCCTACCTGGGCAACTAGCCGGTTACAACCGGATACGCTTGCACATACAGTCGGTGACAGCGGTGTGCGCGTTGACAACGCTAACGTCATCAAAACGGACATCGGCGCAAGCAACGGCGTCATCCATGTGATCGACTCCGTGATCCTGCCCAACTGACAGAGACTCTCCCCCTGGCACAAGGACGTGCCCCCTTGTCAATGAACACACTTGATTCTTTTCCATCGCAAGTTCGCGTCGCAATCATTGGCGCGAGCGGCGGTATCGGCAGTGCACTGGTCGAAACCCTTGCCCGGCATCCGCGCGTTGCGTCGGTTCATGCCCTTTCGCGAAGCCCCTGTACTTTCTCCTCACCCAAGGTTGCCTATGGGCAACTCGACCTGGCAGACGAGGATTCCATTCGGCAATGTGCCGGCCTGGCGTCGTCCGAGGGTCCGCTGGACATCGTGATCGTGGCGAGCGGAATGCTTTGGGCCGGCGAGAGCCTTCGGCCGGAGAAGAGCATGAAGGAACTGGACGCCGAGCATCTCGGCCGTGTGTTTGCCGTAAATGCGGCAGGACCTGTGCTGGTCGCAAAACATTTCCTGCCAAGGTTGAGGAAAGATTCGAAAACGGTTTTCGCCGCATTATCCGCACGGGTGGGAAGCATCGGCGACAATAGGCTTGGCGGCTGGTATGCGTACCGCGCGTCCAAGGCCGCGCTCAACATGCTGCTGAAAACACTCTCTATCGAACACGCAAGGCTCTGGCCGCAATCAGTCGTCATTGGTCTGCACCCCGGCACCGTCAAGACCGGTCTTTCCAGTCCGTATACGAAACACACGCCGGGGGAAAAACTTTTCACGCCGCCGATCGCAGCGGGCTACTTGCTGGAGGTCGTTGACAAAGTCCGAAACTCGGACAGCGGAGGCGTTTTCGCCTGGGATGGCCAGCGCATTGAATCCTGAGAAATAGTTCGGGGACAGAGACCCTAAATTAACGTTGAATTAGGGCCACTGTCCCCGAGTTGCGGTGGCGTAGCCAGTGAGCTCGACGTAACCGCGGCCGCCGATAGTCTTGCCATCGCGGTCGCCGCTGAGGTCGACCGCGCCTTCCCAATAACGCACGGTCGTGATCAGTTCCTGGTTGTCCAGGATCGGACGGACATTGAGCGTCAGCGACTTTTTCGGCAGCCGCAATGTCCATGCCGCCGGGTACACGCCACCGGATGGACTCTGCCACTGGTCTGTGACGACAATGTCCAGATCGCCGCTATCGATGTGGCTGGCTTCGCCATTTGCAGCGATCCAGGTGCCGGCGCTGTGTGAATCCCGCCGGCCATCGTTTCGTCGAAGGTTGTAGAACATCAGCTCAGTGCCATCGGACAGCTGCAACGCGAACCAGTCCCAGCCCAGCTGATCCGCAGCCAGCGCGCTGCTGCTCCATTCGCGATCGAGCCATGACAAGCCGGACACACGAAACTGCGCGGATCCGATGCGCAGCAGCCCCTCGGTTTGCCAGCGCGTAATCGAGTAGTAGTAGGATGCGTTGCCCGGCTCGGCGGACTTCTGCGAAAGGCCGTCGATGCCGTTGAAGACCGGTGGTTTGACCGCGGTCAGAAGCAGATCGAGGCCAAACTCCCGCTCGCCGGCCTGAAGTCGCCATACGTTCGAGTTTTCTGCGGACTCGGTCGAAATCTCCCAGTCATCGATCCACACGCGAAACGGTTCCGCCTGCGCCCCCGCGAGCGCGAGTGCCGAACGCGAGTATCGCTGTGCTACATAGAACTTTTCGCCGGCGGCGTCAGTGATCGCCAAGTGTGCAATGTACACTTGGTTGCTGCGCCAGTTCGAGTCGGTTTCCGGCATCGATGGCTCAAGCGCAAAGCGAAAAAACGTGAGCTCGAATCCGAATCGCCGCCCGCCATCGCCGTCGAGATTCCCCGTCAGGTACCACCACTCGTTACGGTATTCGGGATGCGGGCCGTGATCCTGCGGGAACGAAAAGCTTCGCGGTTGCAGCGCCCTGGCGAAGCCGCGATCGTCACCGCTGCCGAGCAATTCGGCCAGTCGCGATCCGTTCGCGGCGTCGTTTTCGCCGATCGCGGTGACGCCTGCTACGCAGATCAGCGATGCGAACAGGGCCATACCAAAAGCTCGCATGCCTATTCCTCCCGCATCGCCAGCGCCGGTTGGCTTTGCGCAGCGCGGTAGGCCGGGTAAAGTCCCGCGAGCACTGCGGCGCCAACGGCAAAAAGTAAGGCAGAAAAAAAGATCCCGCCGGCGAACGTCATGTCGATCTGCCAGCCGAAAGCGCGCCGGTTGATGACCTCGATCAGCACGTAAGCCATGACCACGCCGAGCGGAATGGCTGCGATACCACTGAAAAGACCGATCACAGCCGATTGCAGCGTAATCATTCCGCCGAGCTGCGCCGGCGTCATGCCGAGCGCTCGAAGCACGGCAAACTCGCGTGCGCGTTCCAGCTGCATAGCCAGCATCGCGCCAAGAATCCCGATCAACGCAACGACGATCGCCAGCCAGTACAGAACATCGGTGATGATGAACGTGCGGTCGAAGATCTCGAGTGACAGATCGCGGATCCGTTGATTCGATTCGAAGCGGATTTGCTGACGACCGGCGCTGACGGATTCAATGCGCTGCAGGACTTTTTGCGCATCGACACCATCGGCGAGATACAGGCCGATCGAATCGATGCCGTCGTCGTTCCAGTGCCGGTCGTAGGTGCTGCGGCTGATCAGCAATGCACTCGCATTGATGTCGTAGCTTTGGTAGGTGGCAGCGATGCGGAAGTCGCGTTCTCCTGCGGCTGTGCGCAGCTCGATCGTGTCGCCCAGAGCGACGCCGTTGCGGTAGGCATACGGTTCCGAGACCAGCACGACATCGTCGCTTTCCCATGCTGGCCACACCTCGGCCGGATCGGCATCGAGAATTTCGGTGCCGGCGTAGGAATCGGGCGCCATCTGTATCACGACCAGCTGGGTGCGGCCGTCTTCATCCTCGAGAAAGCTGCGGCGGCTGGTGCTGTAATTTTCGACGCCGGGCAACGCAACAAGATCCGCGAGCACTGCGGGATCCATCGAACCTCTTTCTACGCCTGCATAGATGTCGGCCTGTAAGGTCTGGTCCAGCCACTGCCGGACGGATCCGCGGAAGCTGTCGACCATTACGCTGACGCCAATGGTCGCGGAAACGGCGACGGCCAGTGCGACGATCGCGACACCGGTGCGACTCAAGCTCGCCGCAATGCCCGAAATTGCCATGCTTGCCAGCGTGCCGCCTATCCGTTTCGCTGCCGGTGCGAGTGTGCGGGAGATTACGCGTATGAGCAGCGGGATGCACAAAGCGAACCCGAGGATCAACAGGAACACCGCCGAAAGCCCTGCCACGAGATTGCGTCCTGAAAACATCAGAACGGCCGCAGCGACGACGATTGCGGCACAACCCGCCAGGGCCACTACCGGCAACAGGCGCCGCGTCCTCTGTTCCAGCGTCGAGCGTGTCATGGCAAGCCGCGGATGGTAGGAGCTTGCTTCGATGGCAGGTACGGCGGCGGCCAGCAAAGCGACGCCAACCCCGGCAGCAATGCCTTTTGCGATCGACAGCGGATTTGCAACGACGTCGGTGACGTTGACGCGATAGTAGAAGTCATTGATCGACTGTGACACCAGCATCAGCAACTGTTCGCCAAGCCACAGCCCGGCCAGCACGCCGATACACGCGGCGACGAGGCCGATCAGCGCCGCCTCGCCGAGAATCAGTACGTACAGTTCGCCGCGCGTCACACCCAGCGCGCGCTGAATTCCTATCAGTCCGCGCCGTTGCAGCACCGAAAAACTCACGCTGTTATAGATAAGGAAAAGTCCGACCAGCAATGCAAGCAAGCTCATCGCGGTGAGATTGGTCATGAACGCCGCGCTCAGGTCGGCTGTGGTCCTGGTCCGGCCCGCCGCGGTCAACAGCCGGGTGCCATCCGGCAACACCGATTCGAGCCGCTCGACCATGGCATTGTCACCGTCGTCGACACGCACATCGATGCGTGAGATGAAGCCGAGTTGATCGAGCCAGACTTGCGCCGTCGCAATGTCCGTCGTCAAGAGTCTGTCGAGGCCGGCCGCATCGGCATCGCCGAAGACGCCGAGCAGGACCGCATTATGCAACCGGCCATCTGCAATTACTTCAAAACGATCGCCGACTTCGAGTTCGAGCAATGCGGCGGTACGGCGCGACATCGTGACCGTGCCCGGTTCCGTCAGAAAGCCGCGAATGAGGGCCTCGACATTCGTTCCTCCGGCTGTCGTGCTTTTTGAGGCCTCGGCGGTAAACGAGCGCATTTCCTGTTCGGCGAACAGGTCGACGCCCATGAGTTGCAGTTGTGTGTCTGCAACCGTTACGTATCCTCCGATGACCGGCGCAATACTTCGTATGCCGTGCACGGTACGAAGCTGTACGTAAGTCTCTTCGGGTATCCCGCCGGGTCCGCCGACAACCTGGTGTGTTGCTTCGCCGGTTACCGCGTCCATCGACAACAGAAACGCCTTGCGTGCACTCGCATTGGCGAGGTCGACTGCCACGATGACAGCCACCCCGACGGCGATGCCGAGTAGTGCCAGGGCAAGTTGCCAGGGATGCCGCAGCAGGTAGCCGAAATTGGCGCGCCAGGTGACCGGGATCATGTGTCGCTGCGGCTCATCGTTTCTTCGACCTTGGTTTCCTCGAGCTTGCCGTTGTGCAATTGAAAGGAACGGTCGCATGAGGCGGCAATGCGCGCGCTGTGAGTCGCGATCAACAGGGTGCCGCCGTTTTCACGGACGAGATCGTTTAGCAGGCGTAGCACATCGTCGGCTGTGCGGTCGTCCAGATTGCCGGTGGGTTCATCGGCGATGAGCAGCGATGGGCGATGACTCAATGCTCGCGCAATCGCGACGCGTTGCTGCTCGCCGCCGGAGAGAACATCCGGATAACTGGCAGCACGATCCGCGAGACCCACGGCCGTAAGCAATTCGTCGATGCGTTGCGAGGCCGCACGCGCATCGACCTGGTTTAATTCCAGAACGAAGCGAATATTGTCCGCTACGCTCAGCGTCGGAATCAGGTTGAAAGCCTGGTAGACGAAGCCGACGTGCCGACGCCGGAACAGGGTTCGATCGCGTTCCGAAAGTTTCGTCAGGTTGACACCGGAAACGACGATCTCGCCGCTGTCCGGAACGTCGATGGCACCGATCAGGTTCAGAAGTGTCGACTTGCCCGAGCCGCTGCGGCCGCGGATCGCCACCGATTCCCCACGGACGAACCCGGCATTGATGTCGTCGAGAACGACGTGCTCACGCCGACCCTCCATATAGGTTCGCCTCAGCTTGTGCAGCCCGATTTCAATTTGCGGAGGCGCTGCTGTCACTGGCCCTGCTCCTGCGATGGATCCGTTATTCGACCCCGCCCGTGCCGGGCACGCAAGCACAAGAAAAGGAGCCGGAAGCATTTCGCCGGCGCCGTTTCACCGCTGTCTGGCGGGAAATCTTCAGTTGGCGAGCGCGGTCCTGATGCTGTCGAGCAGCTTGCTGTCGTCGGGCTGCGTTCGCGGGCTGAACTGTGCGATTAACTTTCCGTCCCTGCCGATCAGGTACTTGTGGAAGTTCCAGGTGGGGTAGGTACCGGATTCGGCTGCCAGTTCCTTGTAGAACGGGTGCGCATCGTCGCCCTTCACGACCACTTTCTCGAACATCGGAAACTTGACTTTATAAGTGAGTCGGCAGAAATCCTGGATTTCCTCTTCGGTGCCCGGTTCCTGCCCCATGAAGTCATTGGACGGGAAGCCGAGCACAACGAGGCCGTCATCGCCGTATTGCTGGTAGAGCGCTTCCAGCCCTTCGTACTGGGGTGTGTTGCCGCATTTGGATGCAGTATTCACCACCAGCACGACCTTACCGGAATACGCGGACTCCAGGTTGACGACTTCCTCTCCGGCAAGGCGGCGGAAATCCTGATCGAGAAGATCGGCAGCGTTGGCATTCGTTAGTGAAATACTCATTGCAAGTAGCGTTCCTAAAACAGCGCGCATGAAAAACTCCGGAAGTCTCTGCTTTCTCCAGCCGCTACAATGCCACGCTGCGGTTCCGCAGTCTGTAACATCTCGTATCATGAAGCGGTATTCAAGGACATTGCCGCGAGCGAATCAGGATCACCTTGCCCGCACAAGGCGCGCGCGACCGAATTCGCGCCACTCGCCCCCGTCATTCCTGATCGAGTCAATCGCTTCGAGTGTGCCGTCGGGCAACAGG
Source organism: Gammaproteobacteria bacterium (assembly GCA_029865385.1). Taxonomy (GTDB): domain Bacteria; phylum Pseudomonadota; class Gammaproteobacteria; order Steroidobacterales; family Woeseiaceae; genus JAKEGN01. The sequence goes on along the minus strand of JAOUGX010000017.1, from coordinate 1,406 downwards.
CGATACTCGGACCGGCCCTGCTTGGAATCTTCGCTTCCCCAGGTGGCGATCAGCGTTTGCTCTTCGAGCGTTGCGAGTATGGGAAGAATGTCGCCCTGGTTGTCGACCCATACGCCGGTCAAGGTTTGCTCGTTCGACGGCTGGTAATAGCCGATACCCTCGAACAGGTATTCCAGGTCGTTTTCACCGCGCATCCGGTTGTGAATCTGCAAGCTGGTATAGCGTCCACCGAGCGCAGGGCCCCAGTTGAATCGAACCGTTGACGCTATTCCTGACGTCGTGCCCGTGCCTTCCCATGTGCCGTGCAGGAATTCGAGCGGATGCGCCGCCAGCGCTTTCGACGCAGAAAAGGCAGAAAAGGTACCGGATACAATTAGCAATAGGAGGGTAATGGTTTTCATGTGCGAGATTTCCTTTCGATGAGACTCAGGAGTTCAGCGGCAAGCTGGCCACTGGCAGGTAGATATCCGTCTGCCACTGCTCCGGCGGTACCGTGCCCGGGTCGATGACGTAGTGATTGTAGGCGCGGCTGTCGCGAAGAACGTAATTCGACGACGCGAGCCACGAACCGTAGAATTCGTCGTACTTGTCTTCGAGTCCATCGTAAGGACCGGTGAGACGGGTCACCGTATAAAGACCGCCGCCCAGCGTTTCTTTCCTGTATTCCTTGTCCGGTACCGCTTTCGGGCCGAAGTCGAAGCAGCAATCGAAGCGGGCCTGTTCTTCGTCCCGCGGGTCGTCGACAGGGATGCCGTAAATGCCGCGATAATCATTGAGCAATCCCGATTTCTCGCCCCACTCGAACAAGGCGCCGAATGCGGCGAACAAGCCTTCGGGCCGTCCGATGTGCCGCGATGCGATAACTTTGAAGGGCTCGACCGACACCAGCCGCACCTCCAGCTCGCTTTGCTTGCGCCGTTTCGGAGCGCCCGACAATTGCTCGATCAGCGCGTCCAGTTTGCTGCGGTCTTTGCGTGCTTCGGTTGCACTGTGTCCGGTCCTCTGGCGAAACGCTTTCGAAAACGCCTGCGAGGTTTCGTAGCCGACGTCGAAAGCAATTTCGGTGATGGTCTTAGTGCTATCCCGTAACATTGCGACTGCACGCGCGATGCGCAGCCGGCGCAAGGTACCGGAGGGCGTCTCGCCGGTTACGGCGCGATAAACGCGGTGAAAATGGTAGGGGGAGATTTCAGCGACGCTGGCGAGATCCCGCAGCGAGTGACTGGACTGAACCTGTTCGTTCAGAAGCCGGACGATGCGATCGATTCGATCCGAATAGCTGGCAACCATTGCGGCACCCCGTTCAAGTGCTTCCTGTTACGGGGCAAGGTAGCAAAGCCGGGATCGCACTGCGTTTCCAAACTTGCTACAAAATGGGGCCGGATACATTTTTCCAGAAAAGGTAT
>JAOUGX010000095.1 GCA_029865385.1 Gammaproteobacteria bacterium | reverse complement strand
GGTGCCCGGCTCCAAGCTGAAAGCGCGCATGGTCGGCATGTTCGTAGGGCTGGCGGTTTTGCCGCTGCTGGTCGTTTTCTACTTTTCGATGCAATTCATCAATCGCGGCATCGACTCCTGGTTCAATGTCGAAGTGGAAACCGGCCTGGACAACGCGCTGGCACTGAGCCGCTCGGTGCTCGAAATGCGTATGCGAGAGCACCTGGAAACGACGGTGGAGATCAATAACCGCTTGCGCCAGGCGCAGCCGAGGCAGCTCGTATTCGAACTCAGCATGCTACGGCGCGAAAGCGGCGCGACGGAAATCACTATTTACGGCACCAACAGCCAGATCATTGCAACCAGTTCCAGTCAGTCGACGGCGTCGTTCCCCAAGATGCTGAGCGACGAAGTCGTCATGCAAATTCGACAGAACCGGCCGTTTGTCAGCCTCGATGACCTGGAGCAGGGCTCATACGAGATACGCACGGCGCTCCCGTTTCGCAGCATGTTCAGCCAGGACCTCGTGGGCGTAATGCAGGCGCATTTCCCGGTGCCAGGACAGATCGGCCGAATGGCCAGCAAAGTGGATTCGTCATACAGTGACTACAAGCGCGCGGTTTACCTGCGGGAACCGTTGAAACGAATTTATTCGATGACGTTGACTGTCGTGCTGATGATCTCACTGTTGGCGTCGATTTACGGTGCGTTGATTCTCTCGCGCAGGCTCGCGTCGCCGATTCAGGACCTGGTTGCCGGTACGCGGGCCGTCGCGGAAGGAAATTTCGATACGCACGTGCATGCGTCGTCGAAAGACGAGATCGGATTCCTGATTAACTCTTTCAATGACATGACGCAGAGGCTTTCAACTGCCAGCCGGCAGGCCGCACTCAGTCAGGCGTTGGTAGAAGCGGAGCGCGCCAACCTGGAAGTTATTCTCGCCCGCTTGTCGACGGGCGTTGTCGCGCTGGAAGCCGATTTGAGAATTCGCCATGCCAATCAGGCTTCCGGCGCCATTCTCAATGTAGATCTCGAGAACCGGATCGGCGAGTCGCTGCTGGACGTTGCCGTCGGGGAGCCACTGCTCGAGCAGTTCGTCGATGTGGCGCGAGTCCACCTGAATCGAGGCGAAACCGACTGGCGAGAACAGATCGTGCTTCGCGGGGAAGTGGGTCGACGGGTCCTTACCTGTGCTTGTACGACCTTGCCTCGCGATGAAGACCGAAACGCAGGTTTCGTGGTCGTGTTCGACGACATTACGGCGTTGCTGCAGGCGCAGCGCGACGCGGCATGGGGGGAGGTAGCGCGACGACTCGCTCACGAGATCAAGAATCCGCTGACACCGATCCAGCTTTCCGCCGAACGCCTTCGTCGCAAGTATTTGCACACGATGTCGGAAGAAGAAGCGCAGGTACTGGATCGTGCAACACACACGATCGTGCAGCAGGTCGAGTCGATGAAGGAGATGGTCAATGCGTTCAGCGACTACGCTCGTGCACCTGACATGGATATAAACCTGTTCGACATTGGAAAACTGGTACACGAAGTGGTCGAGTTGTATCGCGCGCAGGAGAGCGGCATCAAGATCGTGCTGAACAGTGAACCGAACTTGCAAAAGGTCGAGGCGGACATTGGCCGCGTTCGGCAGATCCTGCACAACCTGATTCGCAACTCGGTAGAGGCGCTGGAGAATCGCCGCAGTGGGCGCATCGAGGTCGGTGTCAGCGCGGCAGAAGTGCAGGGAATCAAGGTTGTCGAACTGGTGGTATCGGACAACGGCCCCGGATTCCAGACCGGATCGGTTAGCCAGGTTTTCGATCCTTACGTGACAACCAAACCCAAGGGCACGGGCCTGGGGTTGGCCATCGTCAAAAAATTGGTAGAAGAACACGCCGGCACGATCGAGGCGGAAAACCGCGAAGAAGGCGGTGCGACGATTCGTATCCTGTTGCCGGTCGATGAAGCCGCGCGCGAAACGATGACGGCAACGTTGCCGGGACGCGCGGAGAAACGGAGGGAGAGAGCATGAGCACTGCAAGTGTGCTGGTCGTTGATGACGAAGAAGATATCCGGGCGCTGATTGACGAGATTCTCTCGGAAGAAGGATACAAGGTCACGGTCGCGGCGAATGCTGCTGCGGCGCGTGCAGCGAAAGCGGCTGGCAAGCAGGATCTTGTTCTTCTGGATATCTGGATGCCCGACACGGATGGCATCAGCCTGTTGCGGGAGTGGTCGGAGCAGGGTGTGCTGGATTGTCCTGTGGTCATGATGTCGGGTCACGGGACGGTCGACACGGCTGTAGAGGCCACGCGTCTCGGGGCTTTCGATTTCGTGGAAAAACCGTTGTCGCTCGCAAAACTGTTGCGCACCGTCGAGCGGGCGCTCGATTCGGCCAGGAAACAGTCTGTTGCAGGCAAAGGTTCCGGCCAATCGATCATTACACCGATCGGCCGCAGCCGACTGATGCAAGGATTGCGTGAGAAGGTGCAGCAATTTGCCGGGTACGATTCGCCGGTGTTGCTGATTGGCGAGATCGGCTCGGGACGAGGCGCGTTCGCGAGATATATTCACGCGCTGAGCGATCGGGCGGATGCACCGGTCGTAAATCTGGTTGCGGCATCGTTGACGGATAACAATGCCGAAGAACTCTTGCTGGGGAGCGAAAACAACGGTGACGTCAACAATGGCTATTTCGAACGCGCAAAAAACGGCACGTTGATCATTGACGAGCTGACCGACCTTTGCGATCAGGCACAGAAGCTGCTGTTAAGTGTGCTGGAACAGAAGAATTTCGTGCGTCGCGGCGGTCACGAGCGCGTACGCTTTCAGGCGCGCATTGTCGCAACCGCTGGTACTGACTATGAGCGTGCAATCGACAGCGGCAAACTGCGACGTGAGTTGGTGTCGCACCTGAATGTGTTGACGGCAAAGATTCCACCATTGCGCGAATATGCTGAGGATGTGCCTGAGCTGCTCAACTATTACGTAGAAAAACTCGTCGATACGGAATCCCTGCCATTCCGTCGCTTCGGTATCGCCGCGCAAAACAGGCTGCGAAACTATCCCTGGCCGGACAATGTTCGTGAGCTCAAGAACCTTGTAAGGCGCCTGATGCTCACGGGCACCGATGAAGAAATCAAGCTGGATGAGGTTGAGGCGGAGATTGGAGCAACGGCCGCAAACTCCGAACCACTCGTGAAACAAGACTTGCTGGCGCTTCCGTTGCGTGAAGCCCGCGAACAGTTCGAACGCGCGTACCTGCAGCAACAGCTTCAGTTGTGCGATGGCAAGGTAGGCAAACTGGCCAAGCGCGTCGGTATGGAGCGCACGCACCTGTATCGAAAGCTGCGTTCACTCGGGGTCGACTTTCGCTCGGTAGGCAGCGACGACTGACTAGCTGCGGGCGCCGAACTCGTTGATATTCAAATTGAAATTTTTGTCGTCTGTTACCACAAGGCCAATGTCCCGCACGTACCGGTATGAAACGGCGCTAAGGTCGATGGTCGGATCAATGACATTCACGATATAGCCGCTCTCGCTGAGGTCGACAATCGTGGTTCGCTGCTCGGGTCGTTTTACGTAACCGCCTGATTTCGGATCGTGAACAAAGGCGTAGCCTTTCAGGCGGCAAACTGCGCCTTCCGCTGCCATAACCTCGCCGAGAAAGTGACGCCTGGTGGAGTTCTCGAACATGGCCCGGTATGTTAGATGTACTTTTTCGCCTGTTGAAATAATCATGCGCGTCTCGTGAAATTACCTCGAAGTCAGGATATCAGATTAGCTTGTCACGCGGTGCATTCAGCCAGTTTCTGGTGTCTTCGGCGTTGCTGAAAACGCGGGCTGTGACGCCACGATTGTATAGTACGGTTTCAATCAGGCGAACGACGTCGATCATTTCCGGGTTCATCTCGACCCAGGCTATTCGATACTGAGAAGAAATATCCAACTCGCGAAACAAAGCACCGTGATCATAGGCGTCGAGGATCTCCAGCGGTTTGGTCGTATTCGCGATACCCAGCACTTTGAAGCAACCATGCTTCCGGCAGACGGCCGAGACTTCAGACCAGATTGCCCGGGAAACTTCGTAGTTCTTTTCCCCGTCGGAAAGGACCTGCACGTAGTCGTTTTCGTAAGTGACGGCGATCCGGTTCTTCATGTGCGCCCGGGCCTTCGCCGTGAGACCAGCAGCAGGGCAAATGCGAGCATTGCCGGAGCTCCCTGGATATAGAAAATGGAAGGTTTCACGGTAAGGCCGCCAAACGCACCTGCAACAATTACGCAGCTGAGGAAGAAGATCTTCGTTGCGTGACCACGGTCCTTTTGTATAAGGCCCCAGATCAGGCCTGCCGCCAGGAACCCGTTGTACAGTCCCTGATTGGCGGCAAGCCCGGCGGATTGCGCAGCAAATTCCGGCGTCAGTCCAAATGTTCGGAGTCCGGTTGGCGTCGTCCACAAGAACATTTCGAGCACGAGGAAGAAGATGTGCTCGAGAGCGACAAACCCTGTCAGTGCGTTGGCGAGTTTCTTCATATGCAAGGCCTCAACCGTCCTCGTGCTGCGCGGCAAGGCGTGACCTGGCTGCGCTCAACAGGGCTACAGAATACAGCCTGTGAAAACGGAGCAGTGCCCGATAAGTGAACCCGAAGTCCGGTTGCTGCAAGCCATTCTTCCGGATCGGTACGACTGCAGACCCGAAGTATAAGTGAGTTGTTGCATCTGCAGGCGCAACCATGAGCCAGGACCTCGTGCGTTCTCGAAAGTCGCACAGCAGAATCTGGTTTTCTGCGCGGCTCTCGACGTACCAGGCAGCAAATGTGTCGGATTTTCCGCTGGCCAGTCGGTGGACATCCTCATCGGACGAGGGTTTCGATACGAGCCAGCGCAGTATGATGCGCTCGGTTTTGAACAGCGGCGTCGTATAGAAAGCCTCGACGAACTGTGCATGAGTGACCGAACCTGCAACATTAGTCGCAAAACAATCGGCGTACGCGCCGTCGTCAAGGTAACGCCGCAGCAGCGCGTCACCCGGTAATTCTTGACGTTCGACGGAAGACAAACGCTCAGGCTCCGTCACGTGGCCCGGATTTTGGGTAGCGCGGCAAATCGTCGTCGGTGTCGAACCATTCGACTTTACTGTCGCACCAGATGTGACAGCGTGGCGGGAACCGGCCGGGCTCGTTCATCGTGCCGACATTGATCTCCACGGTTTTTTCGTTGCTGCTGTCGCGAAAAGCAATCTGCGATCCGCAGTCGGCACAGAATTCTCGCTGTCCGTGCGCCGATGATCGATACACTTTCGGTTTACCCTTTGTGTAACGAAAATCGTTCACGAGAAAAGCTGCCCAGGGCAAAGCGCTCGCACCGGATAGTTTCTGACACATTCTGCAGTGGCAATATCCGGCATCGATCGGATCCGCGGTCGCCTCGAACTGCAGCGCGCCGCACAAGCAACTGCCATGGTGAATCATCGGGCCTCTCCGGTGAGAGCATCATATAAAACTTTGTTATTAAACAAGTTTTTTGTACATGATGTAAGCATCAACATAACCCTGTGACGGGTGGAGAAAGGCTTCCGGGAGCGTACCAGCAATCTCGAAGCCGTGTTTCTGCCATAGTCGAATGGCGCCGACGTTTGTTGACACGACCAGGTTGTACTGCATTGCCCGAAAGCCGAGCCGACGTGCTTCCTTTTGCGAGTGCTCGCACATCGCCGACGCGACACCGAGGCCGCGTGCGCTTTCTGCTACGACATATCCACAGTTACAAACGTGAGCGCCCTGGCGCGGCTGGTTGGCTTTCAGGTAATAGGTGCCAAGGATATTGCTGTTACCGTCGACCGCAACAAACGTACCAAGCGGCTGAGTAACCCAAACCGCGCGAGCCTCTTCATTGTCGATTGACGGTGAAAAACTGTAGGTGTCGCCAGCGCGAAAAACCGGCCTCAGAATGTCCCAGACAGCCGGCCAGTCTTCCTGCAGAACGGGGCGTATGGTCGGCATATTCTGCTGAGGCTCCATTGCTATTAGCTGCTCTCGGATTTCGATCGATGGTGCTCGAGCCGATCTTCCACGGGCACATAGTCTATGTCGTAGCCGAAATAGCGTGGACTGAAAACCTGCAGCCCCTCCGGTCTGCGCCACAGTGCGGGCGCCCGGAAAGCAAGAACACTGACGGCCTGCCCTTCCGAGAAATCGGGGTTGCCAATGCCCTCGTTTGTTTGCCGGTCAATCATCGTGATCAGATCCGGGCAGGTCGCCACAACGGCACCGTTGCGCCGCGCAACCAGGTGTTCGTTCTTGTAATCGAGTAACAAAGACTGAGCCGCGAATTCGCCGACACCAGCGAGCGTAACCTTACCAATCAAAAACCCTTCGCTGTCTTTCCAGTCGAACGACTGCACAGTTCCATCGAACAATCGGTAGCCGTCGCCAGCTTTCTGCGCCGCCATTATCGGATCGTCTCCTGCCGCCGCGGCTAGCCGCACGGCACGACCGATACGTGCGGCAAGGCTTAGGCTGCGCTGGACAAGGACGTGCTCCGATTTGGCAATGGCACCGGAAATGGCGGCGTCGGTAACGCCGACCAGCCGGCTGACCACCGATAACGCGCGAAAAATGTCCTCCTCCCTGCTGGGGTCACGAACGTAGTCGAGAATCACCTTGTCACCGAATTGCGTTACCGCCGCGGCAGGAGTAATCGCATGACCGGCAACACGCACAGAATGCTGGTTGATCTCGGGTGTTGCCCGTCCGACGGTATCGGCGTCGAGGCTGGGAACCCCGATTCGAGCGCCCAGTGACAGGGCTTCAGCCATGCTCAGGGGCCCGATCTCACCGACGATTACCGCCCCGAATGTTACGTCGAGATACTTCTCTAGCAGGCGAAAAGACGCAATTGTCGGTGCGTCCGTACCGGCGCCGATCTTGTCCAGTCGTGCCTGCATGACGTCATCAATTGGGGCAAGGCTTTCCAGTGCATAGGGCGACGCGACCATGTCGTCGTCCAGAAGGTCGGACACCGCAAGTTGACGAAAGATCAGACCCGATGCCAGATCGGCCGCAATAAGTTCGCGCGCCGCCGCAAGACTGCCGCCACCGCCGCAACCCAGGTAGCTGCTGCCAAGCAACGTGTCTTCCAGGGCTTGCGCATCGAGTGCGGCGCCACGAAAAATATCATCGCGATTCGAAGTGCGCACGATGGGCGTTGCCGAACCGCTTGCGATAGTGCCCAGTGCGACGCCGAATCCCGTTATGAACTGTCTGCGATGCATTTCGCCCGTCCTCTTGATATTGCTCGAATCCGTGTTGTCGAATCACTGGTACGTCGATTCGCGCGGTCAGCTGTCGTTTCTCTGGATGAGGTCCCACAGATTGCCGTAAAGATCGCGAAAGACGGCAACCGTCCCGTAGTCCTCGGTGCTCGGCTCCCGGACGAACTCTACGCCTCGCCCGGTATAGGCTCGATAGTCGCGCCAGAAGTCATCGGTGTTGAGGAAAAGAAACACCCTGCCGCCGGTCTGATTGCCGATGCGTGACGATTGTTCGTCACCCACTGCACGCGCCAGCAGGATTCCGGATTCCGTTGCGCCTGGTGGTGCGATAATCACCCAGCGCTTGTTCTGTTCCGCAACGAATCTATCTTCTACGAGCACAAAGTCGAGCGTGTTCGTATAAAAATCTATGGCTTCGTCGTAGTCGCGCACGACCACGGCTGTAAGGCCGAGTGATTGATTCACTCTTGACTGCCCGGTCGCGCTGGCTGATGCTGCAACTGTGGCATTCCGGGTCTCATGAATTGTCCGGAATATCGGGCTCTACCAAATGTGCCAGCAACGCAAGCGACTCCTGCCACCCGAGGTAGCAAAACTCGACAGGAATGATCGCGGGGACGCCTTCCTGCACGATGCTGATGTCAGTGCCACTGGCCACGGCCCGTAGCGAGATACTGACTCGCATCTCGCCGGCCAGGTTCGGGTCGTCGAAGCGGTCGGTATAGCGAATTCGTTCGTTGGGAACCAGCTCGGTGTAGGTTCCACCAAAAGAATGGCTGCTGCCGGTGCTGAAGTTCGTGAATGACATTCGGTAACCACCACCCACCTTTGCATCCATTTGCTGAACTTTGCCGGTGAAGCCATGTGGCGGAAGCCATTTCACCATCGCGTCCGGATCGAGGAAAGCCTTATAGATGCGTGCGGGGGGAGCGCGCAGAACGCGGTGCAGTCTGACGGTGCCGGGTGCGGCTGACATGCTCGAAACTCCTTCGATGCGTTCAGGAAGGCCTCACAGGGTATTCTCAGCCCGCATCAGCGGCAAGACCATAGCTCCCGACCGGATAGGTTTCGAATCTTTCGTAAGAACCGGCGATCAAAGCGCTACGTTTCGCGGATTCGAATTGCTCGCGAGTGGGCTAATCCGAAGCCTACGGACATCGTCCGTCCGTGCGCAGGATTCGGCATACGGGAAATCAAACCTGCCACAGTCCCTGTTCGATTCCGCCGTGCCGGTAAATAGCAATCCTTCCGCGGCCGGGAATCTCCATGAAATCCAGAGCAATTTCCGCGCCCAGCTTGGCTGCAGAGCGGACGGCAGCCTTGACGTCGGTCACCCGCAAATAGGTTCGCACGATCGGCTTTTCCTGCTCGTGCATCGGTGCACGAATACCGCAAAGGGAGCCGCCGGGAATAGTTGCCACCACGGCATTGCCAAGCTCAGGCGCCGCAGGTTCAAAACGCCAGCCATAGGCCTCGCTGTAAAGCTTGCGTGCGGCATCCACGTCCGGCGTTACGATCTCGAGATAGTGCAGTGCGTGTTCAGGAACGCTCATCTGGTCGGTCTCCTATGCAAGGGGTGCGACATAGGCCGCCGCATCCATTCGATTGCAACTGCCGCCTGTGTCAGAGCGAAAAGGTTTTTCGCACTGGCTGCGACTGTCAGTCTGTTTTCAGCGATTTCAGCATCGCGATGAAATCATCAAAGTGGTCCTGCTCGCCGGCCCTTTCCATTATTATGTACGAAAAATCGTGCACTACAGTCGTGCCGGGCTCTGCGCCGGCAACGACTGTGAACGCGTGTACAAGTTCGTAACGTTCTCCACCCGCACTGTAGGCAAGGGCGAACATGTAGTTGGGCCAGAATGCGAGGCTGTCGTGGTACCGGGATGTGATGTCCTCGATGTCGACAACTTCGAGGCCACGTATCTTGTAGAGGTGCACCAGGTCTTTCCATGCTGCGGAAATTGCCGCCTCGAGATAGTCGCCGGGAATCGGCTGCCTCCACAATTTCGAGTAGGCGAAAATCGCTTCATTGCCGGTTGGTCTCGTCGAGTCTGTCGGGTCTGGTCCAATCGGCCCTACGTTCGCGGTCAGTACCCGGTTGTAGGCGATAGCTATCTCGCTGTAAGTTCCCGTAGTCAGGTTGCTCACCCAGGACGTCGAACCAAGGACGGGAGCAGCGGCGCCGTAAGGACCCCTGTACCACGGAGGCCCCGGGCTCGATACGCGCGCGTCGACCAGCGGCACTGGCTCGCCTGAGCGAGCCAGTCTCCATCGGTTGAACTCACACGCGACGGTCGATAACGTGACGATGGCGATTAAAACCACGATCAGATTTCCGCCGACGCGGGCACCACCGTCCGTAAAGCGGCCCTGAGCAGGGCCCATGCGCTTATACGATACTCTGTCTGCAGTACGAACCCGCCACTTCATGATCTGCACCACCTTACGTTGGGGCCTGGCGACACCAGGGAATGCGCAGCGTTTCATCCGGCGGCCGCAGCAGCGGTCAGTCAGGCAATACTTAGTCCGATGTATGACTCTATCCCACCAAGGACCGGGCCGACCGGAACAAACCGCCACCCGAGCACACGGCAAGCGTCTCTGTCCCACGGGCCATCGCCGTAATACGTAACAGATTCAAAATCATTGTCCAGTTTGGATAAGGCAAGACGCATGATTTCGCTGCGCTCGGAGGAGTCATCGGACGAGGCCAACGGCAACCTGGCCAGGTCGAAGCCTGCCGACTCGAGTTTCAACACGGCCGTTTCCCTCCAACCGCCCGTGGCGATTGCCGCCGAATAGGACTTTGATTTACTTATGGTTTCCAGCAATGCTTTCGCACCAGGTATTTCCGGAAATACGCCGCTTCGCCGGAAGTGCGACCGGAATGCCTCCACAAAAGCCGACTTGATCGCCGCGACATGCTGTGGGCTTTCGGGAATATCATTGTCGTCGAATATCTGTGATAGGACACCCGAGTCCGTGACGCGATCATAGTCTGCCAGGGACGGACGAAACGCTATATCGCCGAGGACTGCCCGAACTGAATTCCTGTAAAGGATATCGTCGACCTCCGCAGACTGCAGAAGCGTGCCGTCGATGTCGAAGATCACGGCGTGCATTGCACTTACTCTCCCGCCTCCCGGACCATCGACTTCGGGGCTTTTGCCTGCCACGCTTTTTTCACCAGCTCCCTGACCACTTCGGAGTCGGCATGTTCCAGGCTGACACGGAGTCCCACGGCCTTGCCGCCCCAGAGCAGTTTTTCAAGGCAATCGGGATGCATCGCCAGCATCGGCTCCCGTACTTGCTCTCCCAAAAAAACGTGTATGAAACGTTCCTTGGGATCGGCTGTAACGAATATCTTGCCGCGAACACGGAAGGACGTCCGGTGAAAGTGCGGCTCCTCTGTTACGGCCTGGAGAGAAAGTGCAAACTTCCGCACTTGTGACAGATTCATCATCAGACCTCCGGATCAAGGTCGCGCCTGTACCGCGCTTTGTTCGGAAACGGCGACGTCCCTATCGAATCAGTGCATCGAGCAGGCGCGTGTCCAGCCCGGACTCGCGATAGTACTTGCGACAGACTTCCAATATTAAAAAACCGTCCTCGTAGGCAGCAAATCCGCCATCGACGGGATTGTCCAGATAGATCAACCCGCCCTCAACTATGAACATGATCAGGGCCGGTTCGGGTGAGTCATCGGTTACTACCAGCGTGTGCGCTTCGCCAGCGGGCTCGTAGATGAAGGTTCCCGGCCTGGCAACCCAGTCGTGTTCCAGGTATCGCCAGTGACCCTTCAGCGTGTATCCACGCACCGTGCCGACATGGTAATGGACCCCGAGTTGCGCACCGGGCAGCCCCTTTAGCAATACGCTGAATCCACCCGAAGTTACATTGAAGCAGCATGGCTGAAACCAGACACCGTCCGCATACGGAACCCAGAGTTTGTCGTCGTCAACGTCGAGATTCGCGATGAAGTGGCCTCGATCTCTTGCGCCAGAATCGAGACCGTCGGTGACGCTGTTGAATGCTGCAATTGGCATATCGTTCCCCTTGCCATTATTGAAATGTTTCGTGTTTTCGGGAGAGGTAAGCTCGCCCCGGGGATCAAGCGCTTGTCGATAAAGGGCTAATACTCTTATCTGGTCAAACTCGGGCACCTGCTCCCGGTTACAGGCAGGTACCTGCCTCGTAATACCTCGAACGACACATTGTCATCGGACAACCTCGTATCGGATCCGGACAACACCGTCCGGAAATTTTTTCGAAGAGCGTAATCTAAGTGGTATGTCCCGATGACGCGGCGCCATGAGCGGAATGCCGTCGCCGATTAAAACCGGAATAATGTGGATATCGAACTCATCGATCTCGCCAACGTCCAGAAACGAGGCGATGAGGCCGGCGCCTCCCATGATCCAGATCTGCTTCCTAGGAGTTGCGCGCAACCGCTGCGCAAATTCTTTCATTCCGTAATCAACGTCGTTGGGCTGCCGATTGAGCCATTCGACGTCGCCGTCCGGCCTGGCGATGTAACCGTCTGCGCTGATCGCGAGGTAGGCAATGATCTTTCGCTTTTTCTTCATAAGCGAGACTCGCCATGCGGCATTGCGAATTTTATTGGATGGAAATGCGAACGAACTCGCGCTTGGTCGGAAATATGCGCCCGCCGTCCTCGAATTTGATACCGGTGGAGCCAAAGTCTTGCCGGCTAAGGGTTTCGATCAGCTTCAAGGCCCGCTGTTCTTCGTCGGGTACAGGGCCGCCGGGTCGAATCTGTACGGTCGAATGAATCTGCCCTTCGACGAAACGCCCGTCGCGATCCAGCGTCGTCACCAGGACCGGTGCGATGCCGCGATTGCCTTCGACGCTGATGCCGTAGTGCGTGGCGAAGTTGCCGAGGCTGTAAGCAATAAGCCGGTCTTTGTAGTTCTCCATGGCGCGCACGACGTGCGGGCCATGACCGAGCACGAGGTCGGCACCGGCATCCACCATCAATCGCGAAAACTTCACGACATCGCCGCGCGGCTCGCCGAAATACCATTCCTCCGCGAACGGAAGTCGCTCTACGTCCTTTCCTTCGGCACCGGCGTGAAACGACACGATCACGATGTCGTGAGTCGCGGCATGAAACGCAACGGTTCTTGCGGCGAGATCGTAGTCATGAACGAGGTTGGATTCCTGGGTCACCGAGAAAGCCAGCAGCGCGATCAGCAAGCCTTTCGACTTGAAACTCGCGAAATCACCTTCGCGTCCCGAATGCAGGATGCCGGCGTTAGCCAGTGTCTGCATCGTTGCGGTTCGTCCTTCCTCGCCAAAGTCGCGGGCGTGATTGTTGGCGACGCTCATGACGTCGAAGCCTGCGTTAACGTAGTGCTGCACGTAACGGGCCGGTGAACGGAACAGGTAGCACGCGTCCAGGTTCTTGCAGGCTTTGGCCGGTTCACCGCCGTCGAGCAACACACCTTCGAGATTGCCGAACGTGATGTCTGCAGACGAAAGCCAGGGTGTAACCGCTTTCAGGAATCCGACGCCATCATCGTCGGGAAGGTGATTTTTCGGATAGTCCGTGCCGATCATCAGGTCGCCGACCGCAGCGATGCTGATTGTCGTCTTTGGGGCACCGGGCCGGACCAGAACCGGGCGCAGTTTTCCGGGGGCCGGTTCCGCCTGCGGGGCGGGCTCGGCAACCGTCTTTTCAGTTTCCTCGTCAACAGGCGCTTCGGGCGTACTGCTGCAGGCGCCCAGCACAAGAAAAATTACCGCCGGCAGAAGCCGGCGTGCAAGGAGAAGTTCTTTAGTCGCCGAGGCGAATCCGGAGTACATCGATATTGGCCTGGTGCAGTCGACTCCTCAGCACATTGAGTTCGTCGAGGTCGGAAATCGGGCCGATACGCACCCGGTGATAGGTTCGGTCATCGATAGCCACGCGCTGGATGCGAGACTCGATGCCGTGCAAAGCGAGTTCTGCGCGTCGCCGGTCAGCATCCTTGAACTCGCTGAACGATCCCGCCTGCAGAACGTAAACGCCCGGTTTCTCGACAGTCTGCGGCGCGACGTCAACGCGTACATCCGGTTCCTGCTCCGGAATTACGACTTCGAAATTCGGCAACATGTTGTAGAAATCGAAACGCTGCTTTGCAGGCGCCGCCGCTTTGGCAGGTGTCTCGTTGTTATTGTCTATCGCGCTCGGTGCCGGAACGGCAGCCCGCGGATCCGACGCTCGTCGTACGCCGCTATTCGGATCACGGTCCTTGACGTAAATCGCCAGCGCCACGGACAAGCCTATCGCTAGGCCGAACAGCATCCAGCTCCAGCCCGGGTACTCCTGGTGATCGTTTCGTC
>JAOUGX010000094.1 GCA_029865385.1 Gammaproteobacteria bacterium | reverse complement strand
GACGCTCGTCGTACGCCGCTATTCGGATCACGGTCCTTGACGTAAATCGCCAGCGCCACGGACAAGCCTATCGCTAGGCCGAACAGCATCCAGCTCCAGCCCGGGTACTCCTGGTGATCGTTTCGTCTTCGTCGTTTCGCCATGCTTACATCGACTCCGGTGCAGACACGCCGATGATCTTCAGCCCGCTGGCGATCACCAAGCGCGCCGCCGTGATCAGCGCCAGGCGTGCGTTGCGCAATGTGGCATCGTCCACGATGAACGCGTGCGCGTTGTAATAGGAGTGAAACTCGTTCGCCAGTTCGCGCAGGTAGTTCACCAGGTGCTGCGGGGCCCGGTTCGTCGCCGCAAGTTCAATTACCTCCGAGTACCGGCTGACGGTCGTCATCAGCGATTTCTCGTGTGGCTCGATAAGCTTGCCGAGGTTCGCTGATCCGTCATTCTGGTCCCAGCTCAGTGATTTTTCCCCGAGCTGACGAAACACGCTGCATATCCGCGCGTGCGCGTACTGGATGTAGTACACAGGGTTGTCGTTCGAACGGCTCTTGGCCAGCTCGAGATCGAAATCAAGGTGCTGATCGTTCGAGCGCATCACGTAAAAGAAACGCGCCGCATCGTTGCCGACCTCCTCGCGAAGCTGACGTAGCGTGACAAACTCGCCGGAACGTGTCGACATCGACATCTTTTCACCGCCGCGATACAGCGTAACAAACTGCACCAGTTCGACTTCCAGGCTGTCGCCGGCATAGCCCATAGCCTCGAGGCCAGCGCGCACCCGCGCTACGTAGCCGTGATGATCGGCGCCGAGAAGATCGATCAGGTAGTCGTAGCCGCGCTTCCGCTTGTGATAGTGGTAGGCGATATCCGAGGCGAAGTAGGTTTTCTTGCCGTTCTCGCGAACCACCACGCGGTCTTTCTCGTCACCGTAGTCGGTGGCGCGAAACCAGGTCGCGCCCTCTTTCTCGTAAAGCATGCGACGTTCTTTCAATACCGCCAGCGCCTCGTCGATCAAGCCTTCGCTCTCGAGACTCTGCTCCGAATACCAGCGATCGAATTCGACGCCGAACTCGCTCAGGTCCTCGCGTATCTCGTCGCGAATGGACTCGAGCGATTGCTGTCGCAGGTTCAGGAAATTTTTTTCGCCGAGAAGTTCGATCGCGCGATCGATCAGTGCGCCAATGAAGGCTTCCTTGTCGCCGGCGGGCGCATCCGCTGGCAACCCGGCCACCAGCTGCGCCGCCGTAATCCCTGGCACGCCGGTAGTGTCCAGCGAAGCCGCGATATCGCGGATGTAGTCGCCTTTGTAACCCGCATCGGGAAACGGCACTTTCAGTCCCGCCGCCTGCAACGAACGCAGCCAGACGCTCAAGCCCAGGATATCCATCTGTCGCCCGGAGTCGTTGACGTAATACTCGCGATCCACCGGGAAGCCCGCGGCTTCGAGCAGATTGCCGACGGTTGCACCGAACGCCGCATGCCGACCATGGCCGACATGCAGCGGGCCGGTCGGATTGGCGGAAACGAATTCGAGCAGGATGCGCGGCGATTCCTTCCCGGGCAGCCGTCCGTAGCAGGAACCTTGCTCCAGCGCTTCGCGGAGTTCCCGGTGAAACGCCGGTGCACCGACGTGGAAGTTGATAAACCCGGGCCCGGCGATTTCCGCTTTGTCGATGAGGTCGCTCTTTGGCAGCTTCTCGATGATCATCGCGGCGAGCTGGCGCGGGTTCCTGGCGGCTGGCTTCGCGAGGTGCATCGCGATGTTGCTCGCGAAGTCGCCGTGCCGCGGATCGCGCGTGCGTTCCACGTCGACGCTGACGAACTCGATCTCCGCAAGGCCGGCAAGCTCGGGAAGGTCGCTGATCGCTGCCGCGACGAGGTCTGCAATGCTGCTTTTTAAGGTCATGATCTGCCGGGTTTTTCGGGATTGCGTTGTTGCCGCTGCCAGCGGCGAGCCGGCAATTCTAACCCGCGGTCAGAAAAGCTCAATCGGATCGACGTCTATGGACCATCTTACGCGGCGTGCCAACGGGCTTCCCTCCATTTTCGGGCGCAATTGCCCGAGAAGCGCATGCAACGGCTGCCGTTGACGGCACTGCAACAGCAATTGCGCCCGATAACGGCCGGCCCGCCGCTCCATGGGGGCACTTACCGGTCCCAGTACCCGCAACTCGCTGCCCGCCTGGCTATCGGCAAACTGCCGAAGGTTGTCGAGAAATTCCCAGCAATCGGCGCGTTTGGTCGCATTGGCGCGAACCATGGCCAGCCGCGAGAAAGGGGGCCATGCTGCCGCTTCCCTGGCGGCGAGTTCGCTGCCGGCCACCCGTTCGTAACCGCCATTGAACAGCTCGGACCAGAACGGGTGTTGCGGAAAAGCCGTCTGGATAATGACGCGGCCCTGTTTTTTTTCCCGTCCGGCGCGGCCGGATACCTGCATCAGGCTCTGCGCCAGCCGCTCGCTGCCGCGAAAGTCGGTGCTGAAAAGTCCCTGGTCGGCATTCACGACGACCACCAGCTCGAGGTTCGGGAAGTGATGCCCTTTTGACAGCATCTGCGTACCGACCAGGATTTGCGCCTCGCCCGCCGTCGCCATCGCCAGCGCTCTCACCATCGTGCCCTTGAGTCGCGTACTGTCACTGTCGATGCGCGTGATGGTCTGTTCCGGGAAGTGTGCGCGAAGCGAATCTTCCAGGCGCTCCGTTCCCTGGCCCAGCGGTCGACAACTTCCACCGCATTCCGCGCAAGCCGCATCGAGCAGGCGCTCGGCGCCGCAGTGATGGCACAGCAGGCGATTGCTCACCGCATGCACGGTGAGGCGCGCATCGCAGCGGTCGCACTCTGCGATGTGGCTGCAGGCGGTGCAAATGAGTGTCGGTGCGAAACCGCGCCTGTTGAGGAATACCAGTACCTGTCCACCCTTGACAAGCGTGCTCGTTATCGAGTGCAGAACGGACTGACTGAGACCGTCGTCCGAGGGTGTAGTCGACAAATCGACAAGGCGCATAAGTGGCGGAACGGCATTGCCGGCACGGGTGGGCAGCAACAACCTCTGGTATGCATCCTCGCGACAGCGCTGCAACGACTCGAGCGACGGCGTTGCCGAACCGAGCACTATAGGAACATCGAAGCGTTTTGCCCGTGCAACGGCGAGGTCACGTGCGGAATAACGCAGTCCTTCCTGTTGTTTCAGTGAAGCGTCGTGTTCTTCGTCGATAACGATCAGCCCGGGATTCTTCAAAGGTACGAACACCGCGGAGCGCGTGCCGATGATCAGTGCCGCCGAGCCGTCAGCGGCGGCACGCCACGTCGCCAGGCGCTCGTTGTCCGTTAGCGACGAATGCATTACCGCGGGCTCGAATCCCAGTCGCTTCGTGAAGCGCGTGACCAGCTGCGGAGTGAGCCCGATTTCCGGCACCAGCACGAGCGCCTGGCGGCCGGCCGCCAGCACATCGCTGATCAGCTGCAAATAGACTTCCGTTTTGCCGCTGCCGGTCACGCCGTGCAGCAAAGTCACGCCGAAACCGGCGGATTTTCGAATCGCTTTCAATGCCGCGGATTGATCGGTGTTGAGCGTGGGGCCTTTCTGCGGCTGTTGTGGCTCCGGCTTGGTGCCCGCGGTGTCGCTGCATTCCGTTTCGACCAGCCATCCTTTGTCTTTCATGTTTTTCTGCAAGCGCCGCCAGCCTGGCATCAGCGAATCCAGTTCTTCGAAGGGCACCCGGTCGCGTCGTTGCAGCTCAGTCAGTAACTCCGCCTGTTTCGCCGCACGTTTTCGCAACGCATCCGTATCTTCGGATTTGCCGGCCTCGGTGAGGCACAGCAGGCGTTGTACCGGGTACAGTGGCTTGCCGGCACGCAGTGCCGCGGGCAAGGCGGCGGCCACAACTTCGCCGACCGGGTGGTGGTAGTAGTCGCTCGTAAAGCGAATGAGCCACAAATCGTGTTCGCTCAAAATCGGTGTTTCGTCGATGACGTTCAGCGCCTGGCGCAGTTTCGCGACGGGCAGCTCGGAGTGATCGCTGGTTTCGACCAGCAGTGCTACGTCGCGACGCCGTCCGAAAGGCACGAGCAAGCGGCAGCCGGGCCTCAACAGGGCCGGATCGGCATCGGCCGGGGGGAGGTAGTCGAAGAGGCGCGACAGCGGGGCATTTATTGCCACGCGGAGAATCAGGGCCCTGGCGGGCTTTTTTCGGTTGCGCTCTTTCATGTCTTTTCTATTTATAAATCAATCAATTACGACAAAATTTTTCAAGCATACCCGGAGTCCTGCCTGCGCATCGGCGCGCAGAAACAGGCCCGACGGCTGTCAACCGAGGGCTTGCCTGTGCGTTTTAACCCTGTGTCCGGAGAACCTGGCCCGGCTCGGGTATTAGACCCCAAGGGCCGGGCGGGATGAAGGGAATGACAAAGATGGATCTTGATGCAAAACCTGCAGGAAGGCGAAGTCCATGAGCGCATGCAGCAGTGTATTTGCGGTATCTTGCACCCGCGAACCAGTCTCGGGAGTTGATACGCTGCAACGCGAACAGGAACTGAACCGATTTTTGGCGGAGGTCGAGAAACGAGCGCTGCGTATTGCGGAGATTTCGATTCGCGATCGCGACGAAGCGATGGATCTCGTGCAGAACGCGATGATCAAGCTGGTGCGCAAATACGCGAAGCGCGACAGCGAGGAATGGACGCCGCTTTTCTATCGGATCCTGCAAAACGGAGTACGCGACTGGCACCGGCGACAGGCGGTGCGAAAACGCGTCATGGTCTGGTTCGGCGGTGCCGGCGATGACGAGTTCGATGTCATCGCGGCGGCGCAGGACACCGCGGGACGAGCGCCAGACCAGCAACTGGAGTCGCGGGAGGCGATGAAGGGACTGGAAGTCGCGCTGACCGCGCTTCCCCGCCGGCAGCAAGAGGCCTTCGTATTGCGCACGTTCGAGGGTCTGGATGTCGCAGGTACTGCTGCGGCCATGGGCTGCAGTGAAGGCAGCGTCAAAACGCATTATTCCCGCGCAGTGCATTCACTGCGCGATTCATTGGGAGAACACTGGCAATGAGCGAGCGTGACAACGACGAGCAGTTTGCGAAAAGGGCAAAGCGGCTGTTCGATGAAAGCGTGCAGGACATCGATGCGCAGGCACTATCGCGTTTGAATCGCGGCCGGCAAAAAGCGTTGGCGGAGCTGCAGTCCGGGCCAAAGCTTGGCCTGCTGACAGGCTGGGTACCGGCGACCGGTGTTGCGGCAGCAGCCGTGGTTGCTGTTGTGTTGTGGAGCGGCAATCGCATGCCCATCGACTTGGCGCCGCCGGCAACCGCGACGGACTTCGAGATACTGCTCGATCAAGACAGTTTTGAAATGCTGGAAGAGCTCGAGTTCTACAGCTGGATCGAACTCGATGCGGAAACCGGCACGAATGTCGGCTGATTGCAGAAAAATGGTATCCCGGCTTCGGCTGGCTGTGATCTGCGGGCTTCTCGGCGGCGGCATCGCGGCGGCAGACGGAGTCCCGGAACTCGAGTTCCTGGAGTATCTGGGTAGTTGGGAAGAATCGGATGAAGACTGGCTGTTGTTCAACGAAGTCGAGAGTGCAGAGGCAAAGGCCAGCGATGAGCGGAGCGATCCCGTACCGGCAGGTGAAGAATCGACGGAGACCGATGATGAAAGTTAAATTTTCAGTGGTTTTGGCAGCAGTGGCCATTCTGACAATTGGCGGCAACGCTTTTGCGCAGGACGAGCCGCTGCCATGGAGCAAGCTGAGCGAAGCTCAGCAGCAGGTGTTGGCCCCGTATGCGGAAGACTGGGAGTCGCTCGGGCCGGAACGGCAGGCGCGCCTTGCCGAAGGCGCGCGGCGCTTCGCCGAGATGTCGGATGCCGATCGCCAGGCTGCACAGCAGCGCTTCCAGGCATGGCGCAACCTGTCGAGTGATCAGCGTGCGTTGATTCGCGATCGCTACCAGCAGTTCCAAAGCCTGTCGCCCGAAGAGCGCGCCCGAATTCGCAACAATTACAAGCGGTTTCGCGATCTGTCGCCGGAGCGACGGCAGCAGCTTCGCGATCGATTCAGGCAGATGACGCCGGAGCAGCGCGACCGGGTGCGAGACCGGCTGCGCAGCCGGCAGCAACAGCACAAACCTGCCGATCGCCGCCAGTAAGGCTGCCCCCTGCATTTCAGGCGATACTATGAGGCGACTGCCGAACTGCTGGACTTGAGCCATCGGAACAAGAAAAAGGGCCTTGAGGCCCATTCACCGGAGGGGTCATGAACAAGAAATTCATCATTGCCTGGATCGTGGCATTCGTCGTATGGATGGCAGGCAGCTTTGTGGTGCACGGCGTATTGCTCGAGTCGCGTTACGCACAGTTACCGAATCTGTATCGCTCGTCAGCGGACGCAGAATCCAACATGCATCTCATGTTGCTGGCCCACATCCTGCTGGCTGGCGCTTTTGTCTGGATCTATCAGCGTGGCCGTGAAGACAAACCCTGGCTCGCACAGGGATTACGTTTCGGTCTCGCGGTTGCCTTTCTAACGGCAATTCCGATGTACATGATTTACTACGTCGTGCAGCCGATGCCGGGCATGCTGGCAGTGACTCAGATCGTGTATGACACGGTACTGCTGCTGATACTTGGCGCGGTGACCGCATTTCTCGCCAGAGAGACGCAGCAATAAGCGACTTACAGCGCTTTGATCTCGTGAATGAGGTTGGCAGCCACTTCCTGGCCGTCGCCGTAGAGCATGCGGGTCTGGTCGAGGAAGAAAAGCGCGTTCTCGATACCTGAGAAGCCGGCGCCCTGTCCGCGTTTGACCACGATGACGTTCTTTGCAGCATCGGCGTTAAGGATAGGCATGCCGAAAATCGGGCTGGACGGATCGGTGCGGGCAACCGGGTTGACGACGTCATTCGCGCCGATAACCAGTGCGACATCCGCGGTTGCGAATTCCGAGTTGATTTCGTCCTGGTCATAAATGATGTCGTAGGGGACGCCGGCTTCGGCCAGCAACACATTCATGTGTCCTGGCATGCGCCCGGCCACCGGGTGAATTGCAAATTTCACGTCGACACCGCGCTCGCGCAGTATTTTTGTCAGCTCCCATACCTTGTGCTGCGCCTGTGCGACGGCCATGCCGTAGCCGGGAACAATCAATACCTTGTTCGCAAACGCCATCATGACGCCGACATCCGTGGCATCGATCGGCTTCATGCTGCCCGACTGCTCACCACCAGCGGCCGCCTGCTCGCCGAAGCCGGAGAACAACACGTTCGCCAGCGAACGGTTCATCGCTTTCGCCATCAGCTGCGTCAACAGTGAACCGGCGGCACCAACGACGGTTCCCGCAATGATCATTGCGGCGTTCTGCAAGACGAAGCCTTCAAAGGCAACGGCCAGGCCGGTCAGCGCGTTGTAAAGAGAAATCACAACCGGCATGTCAGCGCCGCCAATTGGCAGCGTCATCGTAACGCCGAGTACCAGCGCCAGCAGGAAGAACAGCACGACCAGGTTTGGTTCCCCATGCTGAACGACAATGATTCCGGCCGTCACGACCGTCGCGGCGAGCAGGATCAGGTTGACAATTTGCTGGCCGCCGAAGCGCATCGATTTCTTGATCAGTCCCTGCAACTTGCCGAATGCAATGAGGCTGCCGCTGAAGGAAACCGCACCGATCATGCCGCCGGCAACCGCGAGCACGCCGAATACCATGCCGTGGTCTTCGCCACCGAACAGTTCGACCGCGGCAATCGCCGCGGCGGCGCCGCCGCCCATGCCGTTGTAGAGCGCGATCATCTGCGGCATGTCGGTCATCGCGACGCGCTTGCCGCTGATCCAGGCCAGGATGCCGCCCAAACCAATCGCAATCATCATCAGGATGTAGTTTGTCATTCCCGGGTAGAGGAAGGTCACGAGCGTGGCGACAACCATGCCGGCACCGGCCCAGACGACGCCGCCGCGAGCGGTCACCGGCGAGCTCATGCGTTTCAGGCCATAGATAAAAAGAATGGCAGCGACAAAATACGATGCTTCGATCACGGTACGCATGGAGACGAAGTCGCGCATTACTTGTTCTCCTTGCTGCTCTTGAACATCTCGAGCATGCGCTCGGTAACGACGTAGCCGCCAACTGCATTACCCGCGCCGAGGAACACACCGATGAAGCCGATCGTCAGTTCAAGCGGCGTTTCGGCGCGACCGAGTGCAACCATCGCACCGACAAGAACAATGCCATGCACGAAGTTCGAGCCGGACATGAGAGGCGTGTGCAGGATCGCCGGCACGCGGCCGATGACTTCGTGGCCGACGAATGCCGCCAGCATGAAAATATAGAGTGCTATGAATCCGTCAATCATCAGGAAGCTCCCCCTTCGATGGATTCCCTGGTCGCTTTATGTTTTATCTCGCCGTCCCTGGTCAGCACGGACGACGCGAAGACCTCATCTTCCCAGTCGATTTTCAGTTCGCTTTTGTCAATCGCCGGGCTCAGGAAGTTGTAGAGATTTCTTGCATACATGTCGCTGGCGTGGCGCCCCAGTGCTGCCGGCAGGTTCACCGGGCCGACAATCTTCACCTTGTTATCGACTACCGTTTCGCCGGCCTTGGTCAATGCACAGTTACCGCCCGTCTCGGCGGCGAGGTCGACAATGACTGCACCCGGTTTCATTGCCCTTGCAGCTTCGGCGGTGATGATTTTTGGTGCCGGTCGCCCCGGAATTGCCGCTGTGCTGATCACTACGTCGGACACGGCGATTTCCTTTTCGAGCGCAGCCTGCTGCTGTTTCTTTTCCTCGTCCGTCAGTTCTCGCGCGTAGCCGCCTTCGCCTTCCGCGGACACGCCGGTTTCGACAAACTTGGCACCGAGTGACTGAATCTGTTCGCGCGTAGCGCTGCGAACATCGTACGCCTTGACGACCGCGCCGAGGCGCTTCGCCGTCGCAATCGCCTGCAGACCGGCGACGCCGGCGCCGATCACCAGTACCTGCGCAGGACGTATCGTGCCGGCAGCCGTGGTCAGCATGGGGAAGAACTTGTCGAGCGTGGTCGCGGCGATCAGCGTCGCCTGGTAGCCGGCGACCGCCGCCTGCGAGGAGAGCACATCCATACTCTGTGCGCGGGAAATTCGCGGGATCAGTTCCATCGCGAATCCGACGATATTGTTCTTCTGTAACGCAGCGACCAACTCCTTGTTTATATGGCCGTACATGAGGCCTGCAACCACGGCGCCGTTGCGCAGCTTGCGGACGGCATCGGCGCTGGCCGGCTGCACGGTCAGCAGGACGCCCGACTTTGCCAGCACGCCCTTGGCATCGGTGAATTCAACGTCCTTGTAGTCGGCATCGGGGATCTGAGCGCCGTCGCCGGCGCCATTTTCCATGATTACGGACACCCCGAGTTTCATCAGTTTGGCGGTGATTTCGGGGGTCAGGGCAACACGTGTTTCGCCCTTGATAGTCTCTTTAAGCACGCCAACTGTCAGCGGCATAACAGGTCTCCATTGCCGGGGAATTTTCCGTACCAGGTCACATCAGGTGTCACGCGGAAGGCGAATAATGACATAGCGTGACCCAATCGCAAACCGCGGCCGGAATTGCTTTTTTTTCGGCCTTCTGCAATATAGGAGACTGGGTGGGGAGCGAGTCGATGTTGTACGGATCTGCATCTGAACTTTCGCAACAGGTACTGCGTACCGATGTGGCCGGCATGCCGCTGGAGTGGATCGACTATAAAGAGGCGGTCCGGCTGTACCATGCCGACCAGGTTGCCTACGCGTGCGGATCGCGGCTGTACACAGTGTTCGGTGGATACAGCGCATTGAGCGGTTGTCGAAGTTCCATCGACGTCAGCTCAATCGTCGCCACTCACGGCACGAGCCAGGGCCTTGCCTTCATCCGCGATCAATATGTCCCGCCGCTGAACAACCGCACACTGTTCAAGCGCGATGCCAACATCTGCCTGTACTGTGCTACGCGTTTCCAGACTCGCGACCTGACGCGGGATCACATCACGCCGTTGTCAAAAGGCGGCATGGATGCGTGGAATAATGTGGCAACGGCCTGCCGTCGCTGCAACAATCACAAAGGGGGACGTACGCCGGAACAGGCTGCCATGCAGCTGATCGCCGTTCCGTTCACGCCAACCTATGCCGAGTACATTTATCTCAAGGGCCGCCGTGTCCTCGCGGACCAGATGCAGTACCTGCTCGCGCATATTCCTCGAACCAGCCCGCTGCATGCGCGCTTGAGCGACCACCTCGCAGTGGGCGAAACGATCTTCGACGAACCGGGGCAGTAACCGGTACTAGGTTCCCCGCACTAAAAAAAAGGGGGCCGGATACATTTTTTCCCCAGAAAAAGGGGAAAAAGGGGCCGGATACATTTTTTCCCCAACCAAAAATGTATCCGGCCCCTTTTTCTGCGGGCCCCTTTTTCTGCGGGCCCCTTTTTCTGCGGGCCCCTTTTTCTGCGGGCCCCTTTTTCTGCGGAACGGCGTGGAAAGCACTACAATCCGGGCATGCAATATTTGATCGACGCAAGCGTTTACGTGTTTCGTGCGCATTTCTCCATGCCGGATGACATGGTCGATGAGAACGGAAATCCCATCAACGCGCTTTACGGCTTCTGCCGTTTCCTTGGCGATTTTCTCGAGCAGGTGAAGCCGGAATACGTTGCCGTGCTGTTCGATGAGAGCTTGAGCACCTCGTTTCGTAGCAGCATCTATCCCGCTTATAAGGCCAACCGTGAGCCGGCTCCGCCGGAACTGAAGCGGCAGTTCGAGCAATGCCGCCGCTATGCGAAGGCCATCGGTGTCATGCAATGCGCACATCCGGAATATGAGGCCGACGATCTGATCGGCACCCTGGTAACAGAAGGGCGCGGCAAGGGGCTGCCTTCGACGATTGTGACCCGCGACAAAGATCTCGCGCAATTGCTGACCCAGCAGGACGTGTTCTGGGATTTTGCGGGCAAGGGAAAGATTCTTTACGAACAGGTGCCCGAAGTGTTTGGTGTATGGCCGCACCAGATTGCGGACTTCCTGGCGCTTGCAGGTGACAGTGTCGACAACATTCCCGGTGTGCCCGGCGTCGGCAAGAAAACGGCGACTGCATTGCTGCAGCATTTCGGCAGCCTCGAATCGATTTACGAGAATCTCGACAAAGTGCATGAAGTGACCGTACGCGGCGCGAAAACACTCGCCGCCAAACTCGATACGCACAAGGGTGCGGCCATGCTGGCGCGACAACTGACCGGTATAGCCTGTGACGTTTCTTTCGACAGACCGAAATCCGGTTTGCGCCCGGCCGCACCCGATCTCGGCGCGATCAATGCGCTGTTCGATGAAGCAGGTATCGGGATGGCCCTGCGCCGACAGGCGGAACGGGTCGCCGACTTGCGTTAGACGCCGGCCGCGAATCCCTGGCATATGCCCCGGTGGGACCAGATATTCGACGCTATTCACCGGCACGGCATCGCCGTAGCGGACGACTGCCGTGTTCACCGGGTCGGTGGCGGTGATCATTCGAGCGCGTGGCAGCTGCGCTCCGCCGGCAAGCAATGGTTCGTCAAAACGGGCTCGTCGGCATCACTGTCGCAGTTCGAGGCGGAGTCCGACGGGCTCCGCGAATTGCGGGCGGCAGGCGCCGTCCGGGTACCGGACCCGATCGCCTGTGGCAGCGTCGGAAACGATAGCTACCTCGTCCTGGAGTGGCTGGCGCTCGAACAGAGGAATGCCGGCTCGGACGCAAAGCTCGGTGAGGGGCTGGCGTTGCAGCATCGCTGTTGTGCCGATCGCTTCGGCTGGCATCGCGACAATACGATCGGTGCGACACCGCAGCGAAATACCTGGAACGCCGACTGGCAGGATTTCTTCCGCCGGGAGCGAATCGGGTATCAACTCGCACTTGCAGCGCAGAACGGCTTCGGCGGTGAGCTTCAGGAGCAGGGCGATATCGCTATGGCAGGAATCGGGCGGATGTTCGCAAAGTACCGGCCGTTGCCGTCATTGCTACATGGCGATCTTTGGGGCGGAAATTACGCGTCGGTAAATAGCGAGCCTGTGATCTTCGACCCGGCGGTCTATTTCGGAGATCGCGAAACCGACCTAGCGATGACAAGGCTCTTCGGCGGTTTCGGCGAGGCTTTCTATCGAGCGTATGAGACAAGTTGGCCGCTCGATGCCGGGCACGAGGAACGTTCCGTTCTATATCAGCTCTATCATGTGCTGAATCACCTGAATATTTTCGGCGCCGGCTATCTGTCCCGATCGCTGCAATTGCTGCGCCGGCTGAACAGGGCGGGCTAGGTCGGTGGCGCGCCTTCGGATTCGTCGACAAGGTAGCTTTCACCGAGAAAATCTTCGTCGAACAGAAACAGCTTTGTTCCCTCCGGTGCCTCCAACACGGCAAATGCGCCTTCGAAGCCTGGAAATTTCCGCTGCTTCAGCCCGTGACGATCGACCAAGTGATGCAACGATTCTCGATCGTCGCACTTGAAGCACAGCGAAGGAGCGTCGAGTGCGATGCTCTCGCTCAGCCCGAGTGAGATGCGCCCGGCGAGAAATCGCATGTGTGTCGTCGGCTCTTCGCGCACACGAAGTATCTGCGGCGCCAGCGGTGCCCAGAAAAGCCCAGCCCGCACAGCATCGCGGGTCGGCAATGTCAGCTCGAAAAAAAGACCACAGGCCGACCCGCGTGTGTCATCGCTTGCCGGTGAAAACGTTCGTGCCTCGATCATGGCGATTGTGTTGCCATCGCGATCGGCGAGGGCCAGTTCATTGAAAACGTCTTCGTCGACTCGAAGTACCGAGAACTCGAATCCGTGATCGGCCATGGAGCGCGCGTGCGGCGCGAGTACCTGGTGTACGAACGTAACGGAGGGGCTATCGAACTCCCGGCTGTGCAGGCCAATGCAGATATCACCATCACTTACGACGGCGTACTTGTGAGTCCAGGTTTCGCTGATTTCCAATTCCGAAAAACCGAGCGCTTTGTAAAACGCGAGCGATTCGAGAATTTCATCGGTATGCACGCTGAATTCGAGGAATTGTCCAAGCATGTCAGTTCCCGGCGCCCATCGCCCTGGCACGTTTCTGGCTTTCCTCGAGCCCGGCTTGGGGATCGTATTTTGTCAAGGTTTCCGGCCAGCCGGCGGAGTGATCGATGATCAGTCGTGAAAGCAACGCCGCATGTTCATCACTGTCGTTGAGCGACGGTATGTAGCGCAATTCCCCGCCGCCGGCCGCGCGGAAGAACTCTGCGTTTTGCATCGCGATTTCTTCCAGGGTTTCCAGGCAGTCGACTGCGAAACCCGGACAAACCACGTCGAGCTTGCCGAGCTTTTGCGCGCCGAGCGCCTTGATCGTCTCGTCGGTATAAGGTTGAAGCCACTCCTGCCGCCCAACGCGCGACTGGAAAGTAATCAACCAATCCGCATCAGCCAGACCCAAAGTCCCGGCAACGAGGCGGGCCGTTTTCTGGCAGTGGCAGTGGTAGGGGTCGCCCTTGGTGAGCGATTCCTTCGGTATGCCGTGAAAGGAGAACAGCAATTTATCGCCACTGCCTTGCGTGGCACGAAAATGTCGCACGGTGTCGGCAAGTTTTCCTATGTACTCGAGATCG
>JAOUGX010000093.1 GCA_029865385.1 Gammaproteobacteria bacterium | reverse complement strand
CCCGAGTGTGTCAATTCAGGTAGCCGGCCAACGGAGCAATAAAGCTTGACCAAGAAAAAACCGAAGCGGAAATCCGCGAAAGAGAAAACATACAAACACCCGATTCCAGGGCGCGGCGAGCTTCTGGCGAAGCTGACCGAGCTTGGCAGGCCGCTGAAGACGGACCAGCTGATGGCGGCGTTGGGCCTAAAGGGCCAGAAAACCCGTAACCTTCTGGTTGAGCAGCTTCAAAAAATGCTGCGGGCCGGCCAGATTATCGAGAATCGTCGCGGTGAATACTGCCTGACGGAAAAACTGGAGCTGGTGGCCGGTACCGTCCTTGGTCATCGGGACGGCTTCGGTTTCGTACGCCGCGACGATGGCGGCGACGACGTCTACCTGTCTGCACGCGAAATGCGCTCCGTCTTTGACGGTGATCGTGTTGCACTGCGCGTCGTCGGGCTGGATCGTCGCGGTCGTGCAGAAGGCCGGGTTGTTGAAGTGCTCGAACGTGGAGTCCGCGAAATCGCCGGCCAGTTCATATTGGAACGGGGCATAGGCATTGTCGTTCCGGACAATCCAAAAATATCGCACCGGATTCTGATTCCCAAAGAGGACTTCGCCGCCGCCCGTCCGGGCCAGATGGTGATTGCCGAAATTCTCGACTATCCAACCGACATCGAACAGCCGACGGGTCGCATCATCAGCGTCATTGGTGCGCCGGACAAGAAAGGCATTGCCACCGACATCGCGATTCACTCGCACGCCATACCGAATTCCTGGCCGAAAGCCGTTCGTGCGGAAGCGAAAGCATTTGGCAAAAGCATACCGGCGTCTGCAATTGGTGATCGCCTGGACCTTCGCGACGTGGCGCTGGTTACGATTGACGGGGCGGATGCGCGGGATTTTGACGATGCGGTGTATTGCGAGCCGTCCGGTAACGGATGGCGCCTCATCGTTGCGATTGCCGATGTCGCTCATTACGTGCAGGTCGAATCGCCGATTGACAAGGAGGCGATCAGGCGCGGTACGTCGGTCTACTTCCCGGACCGAGTTGTACCCATGTTGCCGGAGGTGCTGTCCAACGGGCTTTGCTCGTTGAACCCCAAGGTAGACCGCCTGTGTATGGTTTGCGATATGAAAGTGGATGCGGACGGAAAGGTAGGCCGGTCGCGATTTGCCGAGGCAGTGATGCGTTCGCAGGCTCGTCTGACCTACACCGAGGTTGGCGAGTTCCTCTCGGATGGCAAGGCCCGAGCCATAGCTTCGTCACTGCAACAGCCGCTGACCAATTTGCACAATCTGTTCAAAGTTCTTATCAAGGCCCGGCAACGACGCGGCGCCATCGAGCTCGACATCCCGCAGACGCGTATTTCGCTCGACGAAGATGGCACGATCCGTGAAATCGTTGCAGTCGAACGCAACGACGCACACAGGCTGATCGAGGAATGCATGATCGCCGCAAACGTGCAGGCCGCCAAATTCTTGCGCAAACACCGCATCGCCGGGCTTTACAGAGTGCATGCCAAGCCCGACCCGGACCGCTTCGATGAACTTCGCCAATACCTGCTGGGCCTCGGCTTGAAAGTGCCGCATCCTGATCACGTAGAACCGAGGGAATTCAACAAGATGCTGAAGCAGGTCGAAGGGCGCCCCGACTCGCAGGCCATATCAATGGCAATGTTGCGCTCGCTGATGCATGCGGAATACACACCGACCAACATCGGCCACTTCGGCCTGTCGCTCGATGCGTATGCCCACTTTACGTCGCCGATTCGTCGTTACCCGGACCTTCTGGTGCACCGGGCGATCCGGCACATTCTGCGAACCGGCAAAGCAGGAAGCTATCATTACGACAGTTCGGCGATGGAACGCCTGGGCGCAGTCTGTTCCGCTCATGAGCGTCGTGCGGAGGAAGCGACTCGCGAAGTCGAAGCCTGGCTCAAGTGTCAGTTCATGGAAGACAAGGTCGGGCAGACCTACAGCGGGGTCATTACCGGCGTCACGAGCTTCGGTGCATTCGTACAGATTCCCGAAATGCAGATCGACGGACTCGTTCACGTGACCAGCCTCGCCAATGACTACTATCACTACGAGGCCGCGTCGCAGGCACTGGTGGGAGAGCGCAGCGGCACACGCTACAGGCTGGGAGACAAACTCAAGGTCAGCGTGGCACGCGTGGACCTCGACACGCGACGAATAGATTTCAGCCTGGTCGAAGATGCCGCGGCAACCAAGCAACGCGGCCCGTCGCGAATGCGCAGGGGCG
Source organism: Gammaproteobacteria bacterium (assembly GCA_029865385.1). GTDB lineage: Bacteria > Pseudomonadota > Gammaproteobacteria > Steroidobacterales > Woeseiaceae > JAKEGN01. The sequence goes on along the minus strand of JAOUGX010000093.1, from coordinate 11,549 downwards.
GCAAACGCTGATGGCGAGCGCCCGGTACGTCGCCGGCCTGCGAGCCGTCGAACAGTTGCTTGGCAGCGACCAGGCGCGCATTTCCCGCTTGTTTGCCGAGTACCAGTCCGCCAATCCGCGGGTCGAAGCCATTATCGCCCAGGCGAATGCGCGCGGAATCGAAATACAGTCTGCAAATCGTGCCCGGTTGCGGCAGATAAGTGGCGAGCCGCGACATCAGGGCATCGTTGCCGAAATTGTCCGAAGCACGGTGCTGGATGAGGCGGCCCTCAGGACGCTGGTCGAAAAGCATCTAGCGGACGACTCCGCAGCACCGCTATTGCTCCTGATCCTCGACGGCCTTCAGGATCCGCACAATCTCGGTGCCTGCCTGCGTACCGCGGATGCGGCGGGAGTCGATGCGGTCGTGGTGCCACGGCATGGTGCGGCCAGCCTCGGGCCTACGGTCAGTAAAGTCGCAGCCGGTGCCGCGGAGTGCCTGCCGTTTGCCAGCGTACCGAATATCGGTCGGGTGCTTGCCTGGCTGAGCGAATACGGCGTCACCTCCATTGCAACCAGCGACGCCTCGGAGAAGACGCTGTTCGACTGTGACCTCAGCGGGCCGCTCGCGCTGGTAATGGGGCGTGAGGAAACAGGAGTGAGCAAAGGGGTGGCGTCGCGCTGCGACGCGTTGGTCGCGCTGCCTATGCACGGATCGGTCTCCAGCCTCAATGTTTCGGTTGCTACGGGCATATGCCTGTACGAGGCTGTACGCCAACGGTCGATTTAGAAAATCACATAAAACATTGAAAAACATAACAAAAATACATTGATCAAAGGGCCTCGGCCGGACGCCGGGGAATATCTGTATCGCTGCATTAATGCCCTGATTACGTTGTTATCCAGAGGCGGATTGGGTAGGATGCGCGTCCCCGCCAGCTGGCTGGGAATCACCTCTTGCCTCACCGGGATACCGGGAGGCTGTAATCCGTAAGGGGACACAATGAGACATTACGAAATCGTGTTTCTGGTTCATCCGGACCAGAGCGAGCAGGTGCCTGCCATGGTGGAACGTTACCAGGCAATGGTCACCGGGTCCGGCGGTACCGTGCACCGCAATGAAGACTGGGGCCGGCGGCAGCTGGCTCACCCGATCCACAAGGTTCACAAAGCGCACTACGTTCTGTTGAACGTCGAGTGCAACCATGACGTGATCGACGAAATCACCAGTGCCTTCCGTTTCAACGATGCCGTACTTCGACACCTCGTGATCAGTCGAAAGACTGCCGTAACCGAAGCGTCGCCAATGGCGATCGCCGTTGAAGAGGAAAAGGTTCGTGAGCGTGAGTCACAGCGACGCCGGGATGCCAAGGCAGCAGCCGAAACGGCGATGCTGGCCGATTCCCGATCGGATGACGACTCATCGGATGACGATGACGATTCAGACGATGACATGGACGACGATGACGATATCGTCAGCGAAGCGCGCAGGGCCTGACGGAGAGAGATGAAATGAGTCGATATTCACGCAGACGAAAATATTGTCGCTTCAGTGCCGAGGGCATTGAGGAGATTGACTACAAGGACCTGGGACTGCTCAAGGCGTTCGTAACGGAAACCGGCAAGATCGTGCCGAGCCGCATTACCGGCACGAAGTCGCACTATCAACGGCAGTTGTCGGCGGCTGTCAAGCGCGCCCGTTTCCTGGCGTTGCTGCCTTATACCGACCGGCACTAGGCCGGTCGCCCCGCCCCAAAAGCCGGAGACAGGGATAGTGCAACCGGTCGCAAAATGGCTGGTGGCACGGCCGCAAAATGCTGTGCTCGGGCTGGCGGCTACGTTGTTGTTGCCGTTCGCGCAGTTGATCAGCGGATCGATCATCGTGCTGCTGACGCTGCAGCAGGGGCTGCGAGTCGCGTTTCTCGAAAGTGTGGCGGCGCTCGCCATACTGGGCGTATTGTCGCTGATAGTCAGTGCACCGCTGGCACAGCTGCTGGTGAACGCAGTGGTAACCTGGTTGCCGGTCATGTTGTTGGCGGCACTGATGGTCAGGTCGCGGTCATTGACGCTGGCTTTTCAGGTTTCGGCGATTGCAGCAATCGTCGTAACCATGGGTTTTTTCGTTGTCCTGGACGACCCGACGGTATTCTGGGGCGATGTATTGATGAGGCTTTCGGCATTTTTTGCCGAGCTCGGATTGCAGGAGCAGTCGGACTTACTGGCTACTCAAAAGGATCTGCTTGCTCCTCAGATGACTATGGTGGTCGTCGGTTCGAGCTGGTCGATAATTGTGCTGGTGCTGGCTTTGGGCTATGCGTTGTATCGCGTGTTGCCAGGGAAAAGCGCCACGTTTGGCCGCTTTTGCGATTTGAATTTTGGTCGAGTGCTGGCCTTAATCATGGCTGTGACGTCGGTAACCGCGGTTTTCGCCGGCACGGCCTGGCTGCAGAATATTGCTTTTGTAGCGTTTGTGATCTTCTGGGTGCAAGGCCTCGCGATTGTGCATTGGATGCACCTCGAGCGCGGAGTGCACATCGTAGTAGTGATCGGGCTGTACGCCCTGATTTTTGTGTTGAACGCGCTAGTCGTCATCGGGCTCGCGGCGGTTGGATACACGGATGCGTGGTTTGAATTTCGAAACCGCAAGAAACGCGCATGATGCGGCATACGCAGGGCATACATGCGAATAACTGGCATTTAGTAACAAGGTTTGTGACATGAACGTAATTCTTCTGGACAAGGTGGAGAACCTCGGCTCGATCGGGGATCTGGTAACGGTCAAGCCGGGCTACGGACGCAATTATCTGCTGCCAAGTGGCAAAGCGTCGCTGGCAACGAAAGAAAACCTGGCCGAATTCGAAACGCGCCGGGCGGAACTCGAGAAACATGCTGCCAAGGAACTGGCTGCAGCGCAGGACCGTGCAAATCTCGTCAAGGGTATGGAACTTATCATTCCTGCCAATGTGGGATCCGAGGGCAAGCTTTTCGGATCGATTGGTCCGATCGATATTTCCGAAGCATTCGAAAAAGTCGGCGTGGAAGTTGCGCGAAGCGAAATTCGCATGCCGGACGGCCCGATCCATGAGGTAGGTGAGTATTCCATTGGCCTTCACTTGCATACGGACGTCAATGTCGATGTAACCGTTCGCGTGGTTGCCGAAGAATAGTAACCTGTGGAATCCGGTTCTGAGCGATGTGATACTTTAGACAGCAACCGGTAGTCGATTCAGAACAGGAAAAAAAATGGTGCGAGCACTGGAGGAAGGGGCAGCGATTGAGTCGGTCGAGCGCCGCCTCAGGGTGCCGCCAAACTCCGTCGAAGCCGAGCAGTCGCTGCTCGGCGGACTGATGCTCGACAATGCCGCTTGGGACAAGGTTGCGGACCTTGTTACCGATGTGGATTTCTATCGCAAGGATCACCGGCTGATTTTCCGGGCGATCGCCGAACTTGCCGAAGACAGCAATCCTTGCGATGTCGTTACCGTGTCCGAGTTCCTGGATAATCGTAACGAGCTGACATCGGCGGGCGGCCTCGAATACCTGGCGACTCTCGCCAACGAAACGCCCGGTGCCGCCAACGTCGCGGCTTATGCGCGAATTCTTCGTGAACGTTCAACTCTGCGCTCGCTTATCAATGCCGGCAACGAAATAAGCGGCAATGCTTACACAACCGAAGGGCGAAGCGCCACGGAACTCGTCGACGAGGCAGAGCGACTCGTATTCGAAATCGCCGAGAGAGGCTCGCGCGGCAAGTCCGGGTTTCGTGCGCTGAAGCACATTCTTCCCGAAGCGGTGGATCGAATAGACCTTTTGCATCAGTCAGAAGGCGACATCACCGGAATCCCGACCGGCTATACAGAATTCGACAAGCTGACGGCGGGCCTTCAGGCAGGTGATCTTGTTATCATCGCGGGACGGCCGTCGATGGGCAAGACGACGCTTGCCGTCAATATTGCTGAAAATGCAGCGATAGGAGCCCGCGTACCGACGGCCATTTTTTCGATGGAAATGCCGGCTCAGCAGCTCGCGTTTCGCATGATTTCCTCTCTGGGTCGAGTCGACCAGACGCACTTGCGGACCGGGAAGTTTCCGGACGAGGACTGGTCTCGCATTAACACCGCCGTGCAGCTGATGTCCGATGCGCCGATTTTTATCGACGATACGCCGGCTATGTCGCCGACAGAGATCCGTGCCAGGGCGAGAAGGCTGAAGCGCGAACACGGACTGGGGCTGATTGTGCTGGATTACCTGCAGCTGATGCAGGTTCATGGCAACACCGAAAACCGCGCCACGGAAATCTCGGAAATTTCCAGGTCTTTGAAAGCGCTGGCAAAGGAATTGAGCCTGCCGATCATTGCGTTGTCGCAGCTTAACAGGAGTGTTGAGCAAAGGACTGACAAGCGTCCGGTCATGTCCGATCTGCGCGAGTCTGGTGCGATCGAACAAGACGCGGACCTGATCGTCTTTATTTACCGGGAAGAAGTTTACAACCAGGATACGCCGCGCAAGGGCATCGCCGACATAAGCATTGCCAAACAGCGTAACGGACCGATAGGTGAGTTCCCGCTTACCTTCGTTGGTCGCTTTACGAAGTTCGAGAACTGGGCACCCGAATCGTACATGGGCGAGGATTATCCGTGAGTTTCGGGGCCCGGATTCGAATCCGGCTCGGCGCTTTGCAACACAACTTCACGATTCTCCGCAACGCTGCCGGGGCCGCGAAGATCTGCGCGGTTGTCAAAGCCAATGCTTTCGGCCACGGGCTGCTCACCATCACCCGAAATCTTCCAGATGTGGACAGTTTTGCTGTTGCCCGACTCAGCGAGGCACGCACGCTTCGCGATGACGGCAATAAGAAGCCGATCGTCCTTCTGGCGGGTGTGCTCACAAATGACGACTTGCGGCAGGCGCTGCACCTGGACTGCGAGATCGTTGTACACAACCTGTCGCAGCTGGAGGCGCTGGAAGCGTTCGGACCGGCCGCGGCAACCGTTTGGCTGAAGGTTGACACGGGGATGCACCGACTTGGTGTTTTTCCCGAAGATGTCGAATCCTGCGTCGAGCGTCTCCGGGCCTGTCCGGCCGTCAAGTCCACCCGACTGATGTCTCACCTGGCCAATGCGGACGATCCCGATGATCCGATGACTTCGACCCAGTTACGACGATTTGACGAGATTGCCGGCAAGTTTTCCGGTGACATCAGCATCGCCAACTCTGCCGCGATCCTTGCGCCGGGGCGACATGCGGCAGTAAAGGCACGCGCTGGTTCGAATGTCTGGGTCCGGCCGGGCATCGCGCTGTATGGAGTTTCGCCCTTGAAAGGCCACTGCGGTGCCGATCTGGGCTTGCAGCCGGTCATGGAGTTCGAGTCCCACCTCGTGGCCGTCAAACTGGTACGGAAAGGCGAACCCGTCGGTTACGGAGGAACCTGGACGGCCGGTCAGGACACCGCCATCGGAATAGTTTCAGCCGGTTACGGTGACGGATATTCACGGTTCCTGCCATCCGGCACACCGGTTCTTGTCAACGGCCGGCGGGTTCCATTGGCGGGCACCGTTTCGATGGACATGCTGGCTGTTGACCTGGGGCCCGCATCGCGCGACAAGGCCGGCGACAACGTGCTGCTGTGGGGCGGCGATTTGCCTGTGGAGGAGGTCGCGGCTAACGCCGGGACCATTGCCTACCAGTTGATTTGCGGCGTGACCCACCGAGAGCCCGCCGTGGTCGTCCCTGCCTAGCTGGCGAAGAATCCCATCTTGACGCCTGCGAGCTGCACGACGTCATTGTCGGAAAGCTTGCGCGCCTGCGCGCCAATCGGCTGGCCATTGACGAGCGGATAATCGCCTTCTTCGCCACTCTCGACATGCACGATGAAATATCCTTCTGCGCGTCGCGTAATGGCAGCGACCTGTACGCCGGGCCGTCCCAGCGTCGTCAGCGCTTTGGTCAGTTCCAGCTCGCGCCCGGCAAACGCGCCACTCAATACCTGCAACTTGGCCAGGGGCAGTGATTTTGGTGCCATGCTGGGATCGATTCCTGCATGCGTGCTGGTATGGGGCTGGGGCTTCTTGGCCGCTGGCTTTTCAACCTCCGGCTTCTTCGTTGCCGGCATCTCGACCTTGACGTCCACGCGCTTTTCGGAAGCTCGCTGGGTCTCGGATACGCTGGCTTTGGCAGCCTGCGCAGCTGCACGCTCGGCCTTGGCCAGCTGATCGGCGCTTTGCTGACCGGCCGGTATGACCATGGTCTTTTCGAACTCGTCCTGCTCGGTGTCGTTGGTCTGCTGATCCGAAAATCTGAGCTGGTGGTGACCGATCGTGATTACGTCCCCGTGCTGCAGGGCATGTTTCTTGATCAGCTTGCCATTGACGTAAGTGCCATTGGTGCTGTTCAGGTCTTCCAGGAACGAATCGTTAAGGATGTTGATTATCAACGAGTGGTGACCGCTGACCGCCGGGTTGTCGATTCGAACGTCGTTATCCGGCAGCCGCCCAACGGTATATCGCTCTTTGGACATGTTGTATTCAGCCAGAACCTGACTGTCCAGACTAAGTATTAACCGTGCCATATTCTTATTGCCGCTCTTGTCTTGACCGTTAATCGCGGATTATCCGTATTGCTGCCGGTGAACTGCAGACCGTCCGAACTCCGCCTCCCTTATGAACGAAACATCTTGGATAGTTTCGCCAGTAAACCCTTCTTGGCTGCAAATGACTCTATGACCTGCGCGAGCATTACCGACACGTTGTCCCGGCCCCCGTGATCATTGGTCAGCTGCACCAATTGTTGACCAACCACATCAAGGCTAGCATTAAAAGTGCTGATAGTTAAGTGAATATCCTCATCTTCGACCATGTCCGGCAAGCCATCCGAACACAGAAGATAGATGTCCCCCGGCTCGACATCGTATTCCTGCACCTCGACCTCCACCGTCGGCTCGACGCCGAGGGCCCGGGTCACGTAATTGCGGTTGGTAGAGCGTTGCGCCTCTTCTTCCGAATAAAAGCCGCGGTCTACCAGCTCCTGTAGCAGAGAATGATCCAGTGTCAGCTGTTCGAATCGATCGCCGCGCAGACGATAGGCGCGAGAGTCTCCGACATGTGCAATGGATATTCGATTGTCGAAAAACATTGCCGCGACCAGGGTCGTTCCCATGCCTTCACAATGCGTCTGGCTTTGCGCTGTCTGGAAAATGATCTTGTTGGCTCGCGAAACCGCATCCCGGAGGACGATGGATTGCCTCATCAGGCCGGTCGTCGGATCGACGTCGTTGCGCGTTTCCCGATTCGCGCCGACGGAAGCCAGCTCGGTGATCGTCTGCACGGCGATCCCGCTGGCCACTTCGCCGGCATTGTATCCACCCATGCCGTCGGCAAGGACCATCAGTCCGATTTCGGCATTGGAGCCAATCGCGTCCTCGTTGTGTTCGCGAACCTTTCCGGTATCAGAGATCTCGGCGAACTTTATTTTTCCACGCAGATTCATTGTGCTCTTGGTTGCCTTCTTCTGGTTGTTCAGGTCGATGCGTACTTGGCGCAGTTTCGCAAAGCGGCAGCCATTTCGCCGCCATTGACGAAACGGTTTGTCGGGCGCTTCGCCATGGCTTTGAACAGTACGGCATCGACGCTCGGCGGAATGCCGGCGCGTCGATTCGACACAGGCACCGGGTCGTCAGTCGTTATTTTCGTCATGAGCACTGCGATGTTGGTGGCTTTGAAGGGCACTTCCCCGGTTAAGAGCTCATATAGAGTAACACCTAGTGAAAATAAGTCCGAGTGGCCGGTCAGGGGCTCGGCATTCAATTGCTCGGGTGACATGTACATCGGCGTACCCAGAACAATACCGGTCTTGGTCCGGTTGTTGTCGGTGAGGCGGGCCACTCCGAAGTCGCTGATCTTGAGCGTGTCGTCTTTCCGGTTGTACAGAAGATTCGCCGGTTTGATATCGCGGTGAATAACGCCCTGATTATGGGCGTAGTCCAGCGCCTCCGCGGTCCTGGCGCACAACTCCAGCGCTTTCCTCGGCGCCAGCAATTTTTTCGGGTCGGTGAAGGTGGTCAGTGGGACGCCGGGGAGGTACTCCATGGCAATGTAAGCCAGGTGCTTGTCTTCGCCGGCGTCGAATACCGTAATGATGTTGGGGTGGGTGAGCCGGCCTGCCGACTCTGCCTCGCGGAAAAACCGCTGGCGGGCCTCGGCCAGCTCCTCGTCCTCAAATTCTTTCTCTATCGGTATGACTTTCAGCGCTATGGCCCGATTAATGCGCGGGTCGCGTGCCAGGTAAACGGCACCCATTGCGCCACGTCCGATCTTGCGCTCGATGACGTAGCGCCCCAGCCGCTGCGGGGCCCCACCTTCGCCGTTTTGCGCCACCAGTTTGTTGCTGTTCTGGACGCTTCCCTGGGTTCGCTTCATCCATTCCAGGACGGCTTCGGCACGCTCGGGTTTGGCTTGCTCTTCGAAAGCCAGTGACAGTTTGTACATGGCTGTTGCGACTGTCTCTGACGGCTCGCAATTGCGAAATTCCGCAAATGCCGGCTCGAGTCTCCCGGCTGTCAGGAAATCGTGTCCGCGCTTCAATGCGTTGACGCGCGCCTTGCTTACCGTGCCGGCAAGCCACCAGATCAGCGCAGCAGCACAAGCAAAGATTATCAGCGCCCGGCCGATATCCAGCCGCACCCTGCCAATCAGCAACAGCAGGGCATCGAGCAACAGCAGGCTCACCAACGCGACGGCGGCGAAGACCACGATCTCGCGCCGGCTCCGGCCCGGCAGAAACAGTATGGCAAGGATGGAGAGCAACGCCGGGATCATCAATTCCAGCGCCTTGACCCACGCCGGGCCGATAACCGACTGATGCTGTTCAATATTGGAAAGAAGGGCAGCGACGACTTCTGATCTCGTTACGGGCTGCCCGGAAGGCAGGATTGCCGACGCGCCTGCCAGCGCCGGACTCGTGTCGACGAAAACGGTTCGACCCTCGAGCGTCGACCTGTCGAAATCGGCGCCGAGGAACTGGGCCGCGGTGATATGCGGAACCGGCTCGTAATTGGTCATGAAGAGCAATATGTCCGCGTTCGAGACGCGGGGATCGGGACTGAATGAAGGGTCGTCCAGCGCAATGGCCAGCGGCAGAGACGGGGTCATGATGCCACCCTGCAGGTGCCACATCGTGGAGCTGCGAAGAACCTGATCGTTGTCCGGCTGAAGTGTGAATACGCCTCGCTTCGTGGCTACATCGGCAAAGCGGTTACCTGTCGGAACGAAAACAGGGGTACCTGCGCTCAAGGTTGCGGCCCAGCCGGGCAATTCGCCGGCGACGTCCGTTTCAGGCGGCTCCGTCAGGATGATTCGACGAACTTTTGCGGATTTCAAGGTCCCGATAATCTCGCCATAGCGGTCGTGAATCTCGGGCAGCGTTCTGCGTGCCGGGTTAATGCTGACTATCAATCCATCGGCCAGCGGTTCATTGCGCACGTGCGATGCGAATTGGTCGAAAAGAAAGCGGTCCACCGAGACGAAGAGCGGCGCGGCGGGGCCATACAGAAGGATCAGCAGTACGCTGACCAGGCTGAGTGTGACCAGTCGGTCCCGGTGTTCTTTTTTCGTTTTGTCCAAGATCTGGGTTCTCTACATAACGTCGCGAGTATAGGAAATAGCAAGCGTTTTTAATGAGATAGGGTTGGCATTTTTTGCGCCATTGGCGTCCTGGGGCCTTTGCTATGATTGGGATTCCGTTACCGGATAGACCCTGTTTCTGCCAATTTTCCGGCCGGGGACCGCCAGTTTGCCGTGAGAGGAGAAAGAACGATGGCACGGAGCAAAATTGCCTACGTGTGCGCCGATTGTGGTGCCCACAGCGTCAAATGGCAGGGACAGTGTCCGGACTGCGCGGCATGGAACACCTTGTCGCAGACCGCCGTGCAGGCAGCCACAGGAAGCCGCAGCGATGCCCGCACACCCGCCAGACTCGGTACCCTGCAGGATGAATCCGGCGAGCGCTATCCGACAGGATTCGGTGAATTCGACCGCGTATTGGGGTCTGGCCTCGTGCCCGGATCCGTGGTCCTGTTGGGCGGCGACCCGGGGGTCGGCAAATCGACCTTGCTGCAGCAGGTCGCCGCCCGGCTGCCTGCCGAACTAAAAGCCTGTTACGCGACCGGCGAAGAGTCACTGAGGCAAATTGCGCAGCGCGCGCATCGACTCGGCCTGGACAACCCGGCACTTAGTCTTCTGGCCGATACGTCATTGGAAAACGTCCTGCAGCAGGCGGTCGAGCTGTCGTCGCGGGTGTTATTCATCGATTCAATTCAAACCCTGAGCTCTGCCGACTTGCCTTCTGCACCAGGCTCGGTTGCACAACTCCGTCAATGCGTCGGCCGTATCGTTCAGTTTGCCAAGCAGAATGAAGTCGCTGTTTTCCTCGTGGGGCATGTGACCAAGGAGGGTGCCATTGCCGGACCGCGAGTCGTCGAGCACATGGTGGATACCGTGTTGTATTTCGAAAACGATCCGGCAAGCCGTTACACAATCGTGCGTGCGGTCAAGAATCGTTTCGGCGCAAGCAGTGAAATGGGTGTGTTTGCGATGACGTCGACGGGATTTCGCGAAGTGCGCAATCCATCCGCCATTTTTCTATCGGGAGATTCCGACAATCGTGCCGGCAGTATCGTGTCGGTTGCGTGGGAAGGCAGCAGACCCTTGTTGCTGGAAATCCAGGCTTTGGTTGCCGATGCCAGCACCAATTATGCACGGCGTTTGGCGCAAGGTATCGATCAGAACAGACTGGCGTTGCTTGTGGCCGTATTGCAAAAACACGGGGGCATTTCGTTAGCTGGCGAAGACGTTTTCGTCAACGTTGTCGGCGGGTTGAGAATTGCCGATACGTCTTCCGATCTGCCCTCGATACTGGCCATCGTATCGAGCTTCGGAGATCGCCCTTGTAAGCAGAAGCTCATGAGTTTCGGTGAGCTGGGGTTGGCCGGTGAAGTCAGGCCGGTGAAGTTTGGTTCCGAGAGAATCGCCGAGGCGGCAAAGCAGGGTTTCAAGACGGCGATCGTGCCCGAGTCCAATGTGCCGCGGGAGTTGGCGGCCGGTATACAGATTATCGGCGTAAGAAAGCTTCAGGATGCCCTGTCGCAGGCATTCGGCTGACACGGTCCCGGGTTTTTACCCGGCTGGCCTGATCCGTGCGCTCATAACTCTGTTCTCGGTTGTCTCTACAATCTCGATCAGATGACCGGCGATTTCCAGCGTCGCGCCGTTTTCAGGGATCGTTTCAAGGGATTCGAGTATGAGTCCGTTCAACGTCTTTGGACCCGCGGTAGGCAGCTTCCAGTTCATAACCCGGTTAAGCTCACGAATATTCGCGCCGCCGCTGACCAGAAATACGTTTTCGCCGTCACGAACCACCTCTGGTTCGTCGCTTGCCGGGTCGGTTGTAAACTCGCCTACTATTTCTTCGAGAATATCTTCCAGCGTCACGATTCCCTGAATATCGCCGTACTCGTCGACGACCAGTGCAAAGCGCTGCTTGGCTTTTTGGAATTGCAGAAGCTGTGTGCTCAGCGG
>JAOUGX010000092.1 GCA_029865385.1 Gammaproteobacteria bacterium | reverse complement strand
CGTCGAGCCTTCGAATCTCGGGTTTATTGGATCTTCGATCATGGCTGATTCCACCCCGTAGCGGTCCTTGCCGCCATCGATAAACATTCTACCCGCCGGAAGATTGCAAGTGCGACAACAATTTCACACAAATCAGCGGGTTTCGTACTTGTCCCGCATGTATTTGACGGAATCGGCGATCAGGCCCTTCAACTCCTTCAGGTCGACGTCCGCCAGGGATTTAACATACAGGCAGGATTTTCCCGTCTTGAATTTTCCAAGTTTCTTCATGCGCAGCGGAAAATGCGAAAAACCCGACATGATGTAAATGGTCAGATCCTGTTTGCGCGGTGAAAAGCCGCACAACATCCAACTGCCCGTCCTGCCGCTTTCGTATTTGTAATCGTAGCTGCCGAAGCCAACGATGCTGCTGCCCCACATTTTCGCCGGCTTGCCGGTCACTTCGCGCATCATTTTCGAGACCAGCTTGCAGTCAGCCCGCTTTTGCTCGTCCTTCACAGCTTGCAAAAATTCGCCGACGCTCGCTTCGGTTTGCCTGGTTTTCAATTCCGCCATGAGTTCTCCTCAACTGGTGCCGAACAGCCTGTCCCCCGCGTCACCGAGTCCCGGAACAATGTATTTTCTTTCGTTCAGGTGAGCGTCAATTGCGGCGGTATAGACGACGACATCCGGATGCGCCTGTTCGACTTTCTTGAGACCCTCCGGGCAGGTCACGATGCAGACCACAATGATCGTCGTTGCCCCCTTGTCTTTCAGCAGGTCGAGAGTCGCGACCGTCGACCCTCCGGTCGCCAGCATCGGATCGATCACGATGCAGACGCCGCCATCGGTCTGCGGCGGCAATCGGTGATAGTAGGATACCGGCTCCTTGGTCTTTTCATCGCGATACATGCCGACAAATCCAACCCGTGCCGTCGGTATCAGGCCGAGAATGCCATCGAGCATGCCGACTCCCGCCCGCAGGATCGGCACGACCACGATGTCCTCGTCGATCACATGGCATTGCGCTTTCGCGACCGGCGTCTGCACCTCGATCTTCTTCAGGCGCACGTTTTTCAACGCCTCGTAGCACAGGAACATCGTGATCTCCGTCGCCAGCTCACGAAACTTCTTATGCCCGGTATCCTCGTTTCGAATCAGTGCAAGCTTGTGCTGAACGCAGGGGTGTTTGACTTCTTCGTGCATCGATTGTCGCTCCTGACTGTTTGTAATTGTTCTTATGCGCGGCGCCGACATCACTGTTTCTTTTCGGACCAGATGGCGAACTCGTTGCCGTTCGGATCGGTGAAGTGAAACCGGCTACCCCCTGGAAACGGGAAAATATTCCTGGTGATCGAGCCACCGAGCGCTTCAACATCGCGCACTGCTTTCTGCAGGTCCTGGCGATAGAACACGATCAGCGGCGCACCGGACTGCACGGACGCGGAACGATTCGCACGGTAGAAGCCGCCCGTCATGCGGCCATCGTTGAAGCTGCAGTAGTCGGGGCCGTAATCCTCGAATTTCCAGCCGAACAGGCCCTCGAAAAAAGTCCAGGCCTTCTTCGGATCTTTGGCCGGCATCTCGATATAGTCGATCTTGTTCTCGCCGCTCATGACGATCCCCCGCTTTCAGGTATTCAGTTCTTTCAACCTCAGGATAGGCCTTTCGGCATGGATCTCCACCTTGCCGAACACGCCCTTCATTTCGTAACGGCCGTCGTCGATCAGTCGAAGCCCGGAAATCCTGCCGCCTGCGAGCTTCGCCGCCGCCTCAGATACCGCATCGCTATTACCGCGCGACTGTGCCGATTCGATACGCGAACAATAGGGAAACTCCAGCGTGGCCGGCCGGAAACAGGCGCGTTCCTTGGGCCGCGGTCGCTCGTAGAAAGCGTGCTCCGGGCAAAGAAACAGGTCCAGGTCGATCTGCAGGGAGCCGGATTCGGCGTCCCACGACAACACGAACGACTCGGTCAGATCCACGGCGCGAAATTCGCGCAATTCGGTCCAGTTCGTGGATTTGTCGGACATCGGGGCCTCAGGAAACGATTTGCGTAGTAATCTCGGTCCGCACGGAATTGGCAATGAAGCATTGTTGGTGCGCTTCGTGGTGCATCTTCTCAATTTGGCGTGCGTTTGGCACCTTCGATCCGGAGTACCGGCCCTCCGGTCGCAGCACGACCTTGGTCATCACCAGCCTGCCCTTGCCATCCTTCGCAAGATAACCGACCGCTGCGTCACGGTAGCGGTCGACCACAAACCCCTCCCTTGCCGCTATCGAAAGGAAAAACAGCATGTGGCAGCTGGACAGCGACGCGACGAAAGCTTCTTCCGGATCGACGTTCCCGGGCACGGATTGCGGCAGCGGAACGATGTGCGGTGATGCCGATGCGGCGACCGTCAGTCCGCCATCGAAGGACCACAGGTGCGCGCGCGTGTACTGGTTGTCGATAAACGGGCTGTCGCCACGTTCCCAGGAAATCGTTGCAACATGCTCCGCCATCGGGCCGCTCAGGCGAGCCGCTGACCGTTAACGGCCGGTTTGTCGGGTACTGCGAGAATGACGCTGCCGTCCTGCTGCACGAACCCGGTCACCAGGCATCCGGACATGAATGGACCGATCTGTTTCCGTGGGAAATTCACTACGCCGATAACCTGCTTGCCCGGCAATTCGTCTACGGAATACAGATGCGTGATCTGCGCGGACGAATTTCGAATGCCGACCTTGTCGCCGAAGTCGACCCGCAGTTTGTATGCCGGTTTGCGCGCTTCCGGAAATAATTCGGCGCTGACAACGGTGCCAACACACAGTTCGACTTTTTCGAAATCCTGCCAGCTGATTTCCGCCATGCTGTCTCCTGTTGCTCCCGATAGTCTTTGAAAAAGTCAGTCCGACTCGATCGTGACGATGTTGTCGCTGTAGTGCCCGTTGAAATCCGTTCGGCCACTCAGGCTGTAGGCACCTATCCCGCTGAATTCAATGTAGTCCCCGGCGCGGATCTCCGCAGGCAGCTCGACCGCACCGGGCAGTATGTCGATACTGTCACAGGTCGGGCCGTACAGGCGAAAACTCCGCTCGTTGCCGCTGAGCAACGTGCCGTCACGAAAAACGCGAGCTGGAAAGCTCTCGTGACCGCCACAGCGAAGCTCCCAGAAAATTCCGTACATGCCGTCGTTGATGAACAGTCGATCGCCTTCCTTGCGCATCAGTACCTCGACGACGGCCGTCAGGCCGGGCGCAGCCAGTGCGCGCCCGGGTTCGCAGAGAATCTCTCCGCCCGGCCGCAACGGCAGCTCCTTCATCGCTTCCCTGACGGCTGCCAGGTACTCGCCGATCGGCGGCACCGGGAATTCCGGATACGGCATCGCGAATCCACCGCCGATGTCTACCAGCCGCAGCTTGACCGGCAATTGCCGCATGACCTCGGACGCAACGCCGATGGCGTAGCTATAGGCCTCCGGCCGGGTCACCGATGAGCCGACGTTAAATGCAAGCGCAGGCTCCGCGCCGGTCGCAAGAATCGCCTCGATCAGCGACGGGATGGTCTCGGGCGGCGCACCGAACTTTGCAGACAGGTTCATGATCGCGGATTCGTGGTGCACGGCCATGCGCGCGAATACGACGGAATTCGGCATGTCGATTTCTGCCGCGAGCGATGCGATGCCGTCGACATGATCGATAACGAAATGCCGGACACCGTACTTTTGCTGAGCTTCGGCCGCGGCGCCGCGCAACCGTACCGGCACCATGAAGTAGCAGGTCGCGTCCGGGAACAGGTCGGCAACGCGCCGCACCTCGGGCAGCGACGCACAGTCGAAATGCCGCACGCCCGAATCGTAGAGCAGTCGAATAACCGACGGATGGTCATTGGCCTTGACCGCATACAGCACGCGTCCCGGAAAGCCTTTGACGAAGTCGGCGGTCGACTTGCGATAGCGTCGCGGGTAGATGCAGTAAACGGGTTGTATCGGCCGCAGCTCGCGCAACATGCCGGCAACGTCCCGGTAGCTATTGTTCACGGTCATTCCTCGCCGAATGTCATCCGCTGCCCAGCAGGCCGCTGCGCGTGATTCCGTCGAGAATGAATTGCACGGCGAGCGCCGTCAGCAGGACGCCCATGACGCGCGAAATGACGTGCATGCCCGTCACGCCGAGCAGGCGGCTGATGTGCGTCGCCAGCAACATACTGACCAGCGTCAGCAGCAGCATCAGGAGCAGCGTCGATACGACCGAAACCTGCAATAACAGTACGCCCTCGGTGTCCGCCATCAGCAGGATGACGGCACCCATCGCACCGGGGCCGGCAATCAGCGGCGTTGCCAGCGGAAAGATGGCTATGTCCTGTCGCGTCGCCGCTTCCTGGGTTTCTTCGTCCGTCGTCGACGTTGCACCCGACGAGATCGCAAACGCCATCTCGATGCCGATCAGCAGCAACAGGATTCCGCCACCGATCTGCAGGGCGGCCAGAGACATCCCGAGGCTGCGCAGCATCAGCTCGCCGAGCAACGCGAAAAGCAGCAGGATGATCGTGGCAACCATGGTGCTTCGATAAGCCGTGCGACGACGCATTTTCGGCGTGTCCTTGGCGGTGAGCACGGCAAACATGGCGGCCACGTCCAGCGGACCAATGGTCGCAAACAGCGTCGTGAACGCAAGAATTGCCGTGTCGAGCATGGTTTACGGGTACCGCTGGCAAAAAAAAGATCCCGCGCATTCTATCGGACCTGCGCCGGAATCACTGCAGGAATCAACTAGTTCTTAATAAACAATAACTTGCATCGGCGCGCCGGACCGGACATGGCGCATCAATTGAAGCTGGCATTAACCCACAAACCGATGGCGTGCAATATGCCCACGACGACGATGGCGATCACCAGCATGCCGCCGAGTACCGCTGCCAGCGAGCGGGTGCCGGAGTACAGGCCGACGATCAAGCCGATGGTTGTAATGACACCGGACGTTGCACCGAAGAACAGCCGCGTGCGCGCGCCCTTGTTGTTCATCAGCTTCTTCACTGGCGAGTGTCGCTCACGCCTGGCTCGCGTAAAGATTGACCTCGTCCGCTTCCGGTGAAAGGCGCGTACGGCGTTCGAAAACAAAGCCCGCTTTCTCGAGCAGGCGGATTGAACCGTGATTTTCCGGATTGCATATGCCGAGCAGCCGCTTGATACCCAAGTTCCGCCGCGCATGGTCGATGACGGCTGCGGTAGATTCGAAAGCATAGCCGTTCATTCGATATTCCGGCAGAAAAGCAAAACCCACGTCCGGATCGTCCAGCCCGTCCCGGCGAACCAGTCCGCACATACCGATCCGCAGCTTGTCCGCGCGCCGGCAGACCAGGTACAGGCCGAAGCCGTATTTCTCATAGCTGCCGATCGGCCCGTTTCGCAGGTACTCGCGCGCATCGGCCACATTGCGAACGCCCTTGTCACCGATATAGCGAATGAACGCATCGTCGTTCAGCAACTCCACAATGAACTCGGCATCGTCGAACGTCAGTTCGCTGATCGTCAGTCGCTCAGTCTGCAAGACCGTCATCATTCAATGCCAAGATAATCCAGCGTTTCGTCCCGCAGTGAATCGATGGTTTCCAGCTCCACCGTGCACTGATTGTTTCGACAAACGGCGAGCCGCGTCGCACCCTCGGTCGGGCAGTCATAGTACACGCGAAACCTGCAACTGGCTTCGTAGTCCCGGTACTGCAGGCGCAGTGCCGTGATTTCGCGCATCGATACCGACGTCATGCACTGGATCGGGTAGCCGTAATCGAACAACGTGCAATCATCGTCCGTCGTGCAATAACGGGAGTTTTCGACGGCGAGAAGCATCGCGTCCTCTGCTGCTTCGCAGCGGCCTGCCGTTTCGATCGTCTTGACCGGTCCGCCGAGGCTGGAATCGCGTGCTGGGTTCATAGCAGGCCTGTCCGGTTCCGTCAGCTGCCAGCGATCCTCGTCTTCGAAATAATTCGCGATGGCAAAAAGTACGCCGGCAATGACTACGGCAAGTAAGGTTGTATTGGAAGAATGGCGTTTCAAGAGGCGGCTTGCGGACCTGAAGCTATGGACTCGACTCGACCGCCTCGCGGCCGCGACCTGTCATGGCAAAGAAAAACGCAAATGCCACCAGAAGGATCAAAAGCACGAGTCCGGTGCGCGTAACTCCGTAAACCAGCAGGTAGATTCCGCTGCGTAAAGACACGGCCGACAGCATATATACGGTAGTCACAGTCATCAATGCGGCGGGAACGCCGAGCAGAATCACCTGCCACAGGCGTTGCGCCGGCGGCGCCAAGCGCGCCGCTGGAATCGCTCGCACCTCGGACCTGCGATACCAGGCCAGAAAGATGAGCACGAAAAGCGGCGCGCTGAGCAAGGTAAACCCGTGTTGCAGCACCATGTAGGCCGGCAGATCCACACCGCCGGCGCTGATGATCGTCTGATTGAGTTCCGGGATCAGCGCAACCCCCCAGGCACCGCCATGAGTGAACGCGTCCCAGACGATATGCGACGCCGCGCCGGTCACTACCGCTATGGCGATACCCAGCAGGGTTGCCGGCTGCAGGATCGAAGGCACATCGACATAGCGGAATACGCGGCCCTTCAGGCCGTCCGGCAGCAACTCGAACAAAGCGCGCTTCAGCGCCAGGTGAAAAAACACTGCCAGCGCAAAGCCGATCGGCAGGCAACTCGAGAAAAGGCCGGGCAAGGAATGTGTTACGCCATAAGTCGGGCTTAGCGGCACATACAGCGGCCAGTCCGGCACCATGGTACCGATCACGAGCGACGAAAACGTGGCGTTCCGGGACCACAGCCAGTTCAGCGGAATTGCGGCCAGCGCATGTGTCGGGGTAAACGGCACGCGGCAATCTCAGCTTCGCAGGTATGACGCGCCGTTGACGTCGATGATCGTCCCGGTCGAAAATTCGGCCCCGTCGGAAGCCAGGAACAATACCGCGTGTGCGACTTCCTCCGGCCGCGCAACACGACCCAGCGGACTCTGCGCGCGAATGGCATCGCCCTCGGCTCCCTCCAGCAATTCGGCCGCCATGTCGGTTTCGACGAATCCCGGCGCAACGACTCCAACGAAGATATTGTGTGGTGCCAGCGCGACAGCCAGTGACTGACTCATCGCGTTGAGGCCGGCCTTGCTGGCACCGTACGCGGGACCGTCCGGCTCACCGCGGAAGGCGCCCCGTGAAGAGACGTTGACTATGCGCCCGCCGCGGCTTCGCATCATGTGTTGCGCCGCGCGATGGCATACGGCTGCCGGGCCTATCAGATTGGTATCGATGGTTTGCCGCCAGGCCATGTTCCAGTCATCGGTCTTTGTGGACGTGATGGGATGAGACAGGAATACGCCGGCGTTGTTCACAACGATATCCAGCCCACCGAGCGCGGCGATTGCGTCATCGACAAGCGAAGCGGCTTGCCCGGGATCGGAGACGTCGGCTTGCAATGTGACGTGCCCCTTGCCCGTGAGCTCGCCGACGCAAGCCTTTGCCGCAGCCTGTCCGGACCGGTAGTTGATCGCGACGCGCGCACCCTGGCCTGCAAATGCCCGCGCAATCGCCGCCCCGATACCCCGTGAGCCACCGGTAACCAGTACTCTCTTGCCGTTGAACTGCATCATTTGGTGAATTTGCCGGCGCACAAGCGCCAACCCTCAATCCGAATCGAAAAATTCGACTTCGCCGGTCTCCAGCGAATACTCGGCGCCGACGACTCGCAGCCCCTCGTCCGCAATCAGTTGTTCCAGGATCTCCGAACCGTGCCGCAGATGATTCATCGATACGTGCACGTTGGCCCGCACCGCATGGTCGACCAGGGAATCCAGGTCGTGCCGCAATTCGGTGCGCAGCAATTCGGCGACCGAGGGGCGAATGCGGTCGACGATCGACCTCAGGTGACGCGACTGGTTCTCCGTCGGCTGCTGCATTTCCTCCAGCGTTGCGATGATGGCGCCGCATTGTGAATGGCCCAGTACCACCACCAATCGCGTGCCGAATCGCGCCGCGGCAAACTCGACACTGCCAACCTGGGATGGCGCGACAATATTGCCGGCGACGCGAATGACGAAAAGGTCACCGAGACCCTGATCAAATACGATTTCTGCCGGCACCCTGGAATCGGAACAGCCCAGGATGATGGCAAATGGCGCTTGCGCTTGCGCGGTCTCGGCACGCCGGGCATGGCTTAGATTCGTGTCCGGGCTTGGCTCGTCAATAACGAATCGACGATTGCCCTCACGCAGTCGTTGCAACGCTTCCTGTGCGGTCAGCATGGATACTCTTCTCCCTGGAATGCGGTTCTTCGAATTTACGTGTCCAGAGTCTCTTTGCTCGAGATCGCCAATGCAAGCGCATCATCGGTCGGGGACGGCTCATTCCTTCTTTTAGACGTGCTGATCCACGAGGATCGGATTACCGTCCGGATCGATGACCATGAAGCTCGCGGGCCCGCTCGTGCTTTCGTCAGCCTCACTCTCGAACCGGACACCGCGTGCTTTCAGCTGACGTTGCAGCTCGCGCACATCAGTGTATTCGTCCAGCGTCTGGCAGTCGGCGTTCCAGCCCGGATTGAACGTCAACATGTTCCTTTCGAACATGCCTTGAAACAGACCGATAATGCAGTCGCCGTTGCGCAGAATCAGCCAGCCCTGGCTTTCATCCCCTCCGATAGCTGCAAATCCCAGCTCGCCGTAAAATGCCTTTGACGCCTGCATGTTCTGCACATTGAGGCTGACAGAAAAGTTTCCCAATTGCATATCAATTTCCTTTAATTATCATAATATTACGTGAATCCTTCTCAGTTCAGTTCGCGGCCAGTGCCCTGCTGTCGCGCAACACCAGTGCGGCGACCCCGCTGATCAACACGCCGACCGGGAAGATTTCGACAAAGGTCATCGGTAGCCGGAAAAACGGGTTCGCGTATTGCTGCCGCAGGGTGTCCGTTTCCGCAATCGTATTCGCGATTTCCTGGGGCGTTGCACCACTCGCCTTGCGGCTCTCGATCAACGAATCGATGTACACGTCGATGAACGCGTAATCGGTCATCACCAGGTAGAGTTCCCAGGCGAGCACGTACACCACGCCGGCAACCAGGCTGATGCTGAGACCGACACGGAAACCGGTAGCGAAACGTATGACGCCCCCCAGCACCTCGTCCCGGTATTGCTTTATGGCGACGAAGATCAGGCTGAACGCGATAAACATGACCAGGAAGCCCAGCCATACGTGGCCGATGCCCAACTCGAAGCTGAGGGTATTGACGACAATAATGACCAGTCCGGCGATGCCACCGTAGACCAGCGCGATTTTATTCATGACTTGCCTCCGAATGATTTCCGTAAAACCTAGCACCGTGGGCCGTGTGGATCATCACCCGAACGGTTGATTTGGCCGGAATCACCCGAATGGCAGCGACTTGTCCGGCTTCATGGCACAAGCCGCAGCGACCTGGCCCTGTCCACCGCCTGGCCGCGCCGGGCCACTTCCAGTTTGCGGTAGAGGTTATTGAGGTGCGTCTTGACGGTGTTCAGCGAAATGAACAGGCGATCCGCGATTTCCTGGTTGGAATGCCCGGCCGCCAGCAGCGCGAGCACGTCGCTCTCGCGCTCGCTGATACCGAGTGATTTCAGGGCCGCGATGTTCCTTTCAAACGCTCTTGCGGGCTCACGCCGCGTCAGCTTGTGCCCGATCCAGACACCCAGGCCGGTAAAGAGGACGCAAAGAATGACCACGTAAACTTCGGTCGAGTAGCGCCTCAGCAGGAACTGGACTTCCAGCCACTCCAGCAAAAACGCGGCGGCGGCCATCGAAAGACCGTATGTAATCACCTGCCTCGCATTCGCCGGCAACTTCATCGCCCTGCCACCAGGGTTTTGATGTGCACACGCGAGATCCAGTTGCGCTTTCGACGCTCGAGCCGGCTGTCAGTGCCTTCGCCATCGAAATTGCTCGGGGATTCTGCAAAGGACAGCTTGTCGCGATGCTCGAACGTATTGACGTTGACTACCGCATAGTCCCGGCCGTCAATTCGGCAGGTGACGACCGGGACAATGCCGCACACCGTGCAAACGTTGAAGTCCGCGGTCCGGGTACCGAACCGGTATTGCGACACAAGCGAGGCGTCGCCAATCGCGATGCCGCGCTCGCCATCGAGATTCGAAGTCCAGGCACTGCCGTGCTTGACGCAGAACGTGCAACTGCACTTTCGTACCGGGATACCTTCATCGGGGATCGCCCAGTCGAGGTCGAATTGAATGTTTCCGCAATGACACGATCCCCGAATCACCGTCTTACTCCTGTCAATCCGGATCGATGCTCGCGAAAGCCGCTGCCGTTGCGCAGCTGCGCGAGTGAGTGCCTTTCGAGTCACGGCTCTTCGACATTTTCCGTACCTTCGCCCGGGGTCACGAACAGCATTCTGGTTGCCTGGGAAACGCGCGCAGTGTGCCAGGTATTGCGTGGCACGATGACATACGACCCTGGCTCCGTGATGTCGATCGGCCTATCGCCGTCGTCGGTTCGAAGCACCAGCGTTGCGCTTCCGGAAAGCAGCATGACCAGTTCGTCGCCGGCAGGATGGCGCTCCCAGCTCGACCAGTCTTCCGAGAATTCATGGGACGAGATCAGTACATGATTCTTGAATCCCGCGAAATCGGCATTGAGATTGGTGTAGATTTCCGGCGTTAGCGGAACCGGCTGAATCCGCTGATCGGGCTTCAGCACGGCGAAAACTTCGGCAAGCATTTGCGGGTTCGAATTGACTTTCGTCATCCTGGATTGCCTCTAATTGACATCAGAACTGAGTCGCGCACCGCTGTGCATCCCCGTTACCGGAGCGACAGCGACTGCTAGTAAGTTGATGTGATCAAGCATGATGACAATTCCCTGACATGTCGAGAAAGAAAGTGTAATCCCCCATTTGTAATCGCTGCTGCAAGTAGACATTAAGCGGCCTTGTCCAGCTTTTGAATCGGGGTGATGCCTCCATTGGCCATGTTCGGCCGTTCGTTATTGTAATGCCATAGCCAGTCAGTGGCCGTGCGTTGTGCATGCTCGATGGAATCGAACAGATGGGCATCCAGCCATTCGTGCCGAACGGTGCGGTTGAATCGTTCGATACAGGCGTTCTGAGTGGGCTTGCCAGGCTGGATAAACAGCAAGCTTATGCCTCGTTTTGCTGCCCAGTTCTGGAACTCCGCACTGCACATTTCGCTGCCGTTATCGGAGCGAATGACGCGGGGTTTGCCGCGCCATTCGATGATCTGATCCAGGGCGCGAACGATACGCAGTGCCGGCAAGCCAAAATCCACCTCAACACCCAAGCCTTCGCGATTGTAGTCATCCAAAACGTTGAAGGTACGGAATGCGGTGCCATTTGCCAATGCGTCGTGCACGAAGTCTATCGACCACACCGCGTTGATCTGCCGAGGCACTTCCAGTGCATCGGGACAATCGCGTTTGAGCCGGCGCCGAGGCTTGATACGCAGATTAAGCTCCAGTTGGCCGTAAATGCGATAAATCCGTTTGCGGTTGTAGCGCATGCCCTTCACGTTACGCAGGTACAGATAGCACCGACCAAATCCCCAGCGCCGGTTGGCCGTGGTTAACCGCAACAGCCAGTCGGCAATTAATGCATTGTCGTCACTGAGCTTCGCCTGGTAGCGAAAACAGGTCTCGGAGATACCGAACGCCCGGCAGGCGAGGCGGATCGACACACCCTTGTTCTTTATCGCTCGTTTGGCAATCTCCTTGCGTCGAGATGGTCTCACCACTTTTTTTCGAGGGCCTCGCTGACAATCTCGGCTTTAAGCTTTTCCTCGGCGTACATTTTCTTCAGCCGGGCGTTCTCTTGCTCGAGCTCTTTCATGTGCTTCATGTGCGCCGTGAACCCCCAATTCCTGGCTCTCTTCGTCATAGAGCACTAGCACTTTGTCGTCCGTGGTGCGTAGAAAGTAAATCAGGCCACCGTGCTCTGGTTCTTGGAAGCGTTCGGCTTCAATGAAGTCCTAGCGGCTTTCGACCACCACTCCACCTTCAATGTCGCTGCGCAACCTCGTGTGAAGCTTGCGAATCCGTTGAAATACACGCGCAAACGAAATGACCGCGAAACCCACCGACCCGAATGCGACAACTGGCAGTACCCACGGATCCACCGATGTCGTCCATGTGACATTCAGTGTCGACCGCAGTAACCAGCTGACCAGCGACCATCCGGCATATAGGACGGCTATCATCATTCCCGATAGAAATGCGAAGGTCCAGAGGCTCTGCGACCAAAATGCGCTGCCAGTCTCTTTGGCTGATGCCTCAAGCTCGGCGCGTTCTTCAGAGGTCATCGAACGTTGCAAAGAACATTCCTCCTGTCGCCTAACGCCCGAGCTCAGCGGCGCCAGGCAGCTGGCGCGCTTGTTGCCCACAAAAGTAGAAACCGTTGCAAGAAGCGCGACAGATGCCGCCCGGCGGCCGTTGCAGCGACTTGTTATGTAGCCCTCGCATTACCTTGACCGCCAGTATCCGGGCCTGCGTTTCTGGTGAGCAATCGCGATGACCTCAACGTGTGCAGGCCTTGATCGATAAACCAACGTAAAAGGGAATCGTGGGAACACGTACCGCCTCATCGACTCATTCAGTTTCGGCCATCGATTTGGATCTTCGGCGACCATGTGTATCGCGTGAGCCACCTCAGATTGAAACCCCTCGGCGACCAGAATATTGCGATCCAAATACCAAAGGAACGCAGCTCTTAGCTCGCGCTCAGCATCCGGATGAAGGCGGATTTCAACGGGCACGGGGTTCGAAAACCCTGGATCTTACCTCTGTCCACGGCACCGACTTGACGGCACCTGAATCAAGTTCCGAAACCCGTCGCTCAATCTCTTTTAGCCAAGCCGCTTCGACATCATCGTCAGCGACAATTTCAAGACTTTCCAGGAGCAAACCTACAAGTTCCGCACGATCTTCATCGTTAAGGCTCATCGCCCTTTCATACAGCTCTTGAGTAGTGGCAGCCATGGGTGAATCTTAGCACTAAAGCCGGAATTTCGCGTCGACCCCGAAGGCTACATGACGCTTGCCATAATCGGCGGGATTGGGCGACGCGCCAAAGGCGCGCTGACCAGGACCGTCCGTGTTGATGGCGTTGTTGGGCATCACGAAACCTTGTTGAAGTGCATGAACTGCATTTGTTTTTTTTGATCGATGAGGCCAAAAAACTCGCCGCATTTTGGGATACTCATAACCTTCTCAGCCGCAGCCTTTGCGGATGTGAGATCTTTCCAGTGAACGATATCAATGTATTTGCCGTCCTCCGACGCCCCGAACTCTCGGCTGATGAAGCCCGACATTTCTTTGAGGATGACAGTGACAGCCAAGGCAGCGGTTTGGAGTTGGCTGTCCGAGACCCCAGCCTTGGCTTTGAAGATTACCACTTCAATTGATTTGTTCATTGTTGCTCCTTTTCCAGAATTTCAACTTGAGTAAGCAGGGAGAGGCGGTCGTTTTTTGCGACATCTTTCCAGTCGCGATCGGTCAGAGCGCCCTCAATTGCCCAGAGAAGATTCAAGCTTGGCGTACAGCCCGCGCGTTTCACAGCAACGAAAGCCGCCGCCGCGCCCTTGTTTTGGAGTTGATTTACCGTTTTAATCCCTGCCGCCTCCAACATTTGGATTGACGCTTTCCCAAGGTTTCGTAGCTTTTGAATCATCTCATACCCACAAACGTAAACTGAATCGCCCCGGGTTCTCCGGAGGGTTTTTGTCTTGAGTCAGGCAGCCATCGCCTGATCTCTGTTCTGATAATACATCGCTTCGTATTCTGCAGGCGGTATATCACCAATGGGTGCGAGCAAGCG
>JAOUGX010000177.1 GCA_029865385.1 Gammaproteobacteria bacterium | reverse complement strand
CTCGGCATCCGAGATCGCGTCACGCTCGTCATACACGACTGGGGCTCGGCACTGGGCTTTGACTGGGCATTTCAGCATCCGCAGAACGTGCTTGGCATCGCTTATATGGAAGGTGTCGTGCGACCCGTCAGCTGGGAGGAATGGCCTGAGGCGGTGCGGGGCTTATTCCAGGGATTCCGGTCGCCGGCCGGCGAGACGATGGTGCTCGAGAAAAACGTTTTCGTCGAACGCGTGCTGCCCGGTTCCGTGTTGCGCGGCCTCAGCGAGGAAGAGATGGCCGTTTATCGTCGCCCGTTCGAGACAGCCGGCGAGGACCGGCGCCCTACCCTGACCTGGCCGCGGCAAATCCCGATCGACGGTGAACCACAGGACGTCCGGAAAATTGTCGAGGACTACGCTGCGTGGCTAACGGACTGCGAACTACCGAAACTGTTCGTCAATGCAGAACCCGGTGCGATTTTGATTGGCGCGCAACGCGAGTTCTGCCGCACGTGGAAGAACCAGACCGAGGTCACCGTAGCCGGCAGCCACTTCATACAGGAAGACTCGCCGCATGAAATCGGTCAGGCGATAGCCGGGTGGCGTAGGAAACTGTGTTAGAACCTGTTTCGCAATTCCGTTTGACCGCACAGTCGAGGGTGAACTGAAATGGGCAAATTCGGCACGGGCCAGGCCATACGGCGCAGGGAAGACCAGCGCTTCATTACGGGCACCGGCCGGTATACCGACGACATTACGCTGCCAGGACAAACCTACCTGTATATCTTTCGCTCCCCCTATGCGCATGGCCTGATCAGGAGCATTGACGTCAGCGCGGCGAAATCGCTTCCAGGGGTCATCGCCGTATATACCGGCGACGACCTCGCAGTTGCCGGCGTTCGCGATGTCACCGGCGCGGACCTGCCGGCCTTTGCCCTGTCGGGACCGTCGCCGGCGCTGAAACAGCCGCCGCTGGCGCGCGATCGCGTGCGTTATGTCGGTGAACCGCTTGCCGGCATCGTCGCCGAATCGATCAATGCGGCAAAGGACGCGGCCGAACTGATCGAACTGGACCTCGAGGATATCCAGGCTGCCGTCACGACAGCGGATGCGCTTCATGACGACGCCGCGCGCATCCATGATCACCTCGACAGTAACCTCTATGGCGTACTGCATCACGGCGACCGATCTGAAACGGATGCGATCTTCGAAAAAGCGCCACGTATCGTATCGATCGACCTGCAGAACAACCGCATTGCGCCGACCGCGCTCGAACCGCGCGGCTGCAACGTGGATTACGATTCGAAAACCGGCATGATGACTGTCTACCAGGGATGCCAGGGCGTGCACGTATTGCGCGACAGGATCCTGAAGTCGGTCGACCTGGATCCGGAGAAACTGCACGTCATTTCCCCGGATGTCGGCGGCGCGTTCGGCCTGAAGTTTTTCCTGCAATGCGAAACCGTCGTTGCCGTGTTTGCCAGCAAGACCCTTGGCAAACCTGTCAAATGGATGGCAGACCGCAGTGAGAGCTTCCTTAGCGACGTGCACGGTAGGGATCACGTGACACATGCCGAGCTGGCCATTAGAGATGACGGCCGGTTCCTCGCAGCAAGAATTAACATCGAAGCAAACCTGGGAGCCTACTGCTCGCAGGCGGGGCCGCTGATCCCGTGGTTCGGCGCCTGCATGAGCGGTGGCTGCTACGACATCCCGCAGCTGTATGCCGAGGTCCGCATGGTGATTACCAATACGGTACCGGTCGACGCCTACCGCGGCGCGGGTCGCCCGGAGGCAGCGTATGTAATCGAACGGCTGGTGGACAGGGCAGCGCGGCAACTGAACATGGCACCCGATGACATCCGTCGGCTGAACTTTGTGCGGCCCGAGCAGTTTCCGTATCGCACTGCGACTGGCCAGGTCTACGACTCCGGCGATTACCAGCGCCTGCTCGATGCGGCGCTGGCGCGCGCGGACTGGTCCGGATTTCCGGCGCGCCGCAAGGCGAGTATCGCGAACGGCAAACTGCGCGGTATCGGCCTGAGTTACTACGTCGAGATCTGTTCGGCTATGGGAGGAGAAAGCGCACACGTGATGTTCGAACGAAACGGCCGTGTGACGGTGCTGGTCGGCACCCAGGCTTCCGGCCAGGGCCACGAAACCAGCTTTGCACAAATGGTCGCCGCCGGACTAGGGGTCGAGATGGATATCGTCGACGTCATACAGGGCGATTCGAAACGCGTGCCCACGGGCGAAGGCACCGGTGGATCGCGTTCCATGGCAATCGGCGGCTCATCGCTCTATCGCGGCGTGGACAGCCTCGTCGCCAGCGGCAGCAAGATGGCGGCCGAACTGTTCGAGGCGTCCGTCGCCGATATCGAATTCGACAGCGGTGAATTCCGCATCGCGGGAACGGATCGCAGGATGTCCATCGCGGAAGTGGCCGCCGCCTCTTTCGATGACAAGCGCCGTGTCGACGGCGTCAATCCGGGCTTGCGAAGCAGCGAACGTTTCACGCCGGAAGGCGGCACTTTCCCCAACGGCTGCCATGTCTGCGAAGTGGAGGTCGACCCGGACACGGGCCACATCGACATTCTGAAATACACCGTCGAGGACGACGTTGGCACGGTCATCAATCCCCTGATTCTCGAGGGTCAGATCGTCGGTGGCGTCGCTCAGGGCCTCGGGCAGGCACTGGCCGAGCACGCGGTTTACGACCGGGACAGCGGGCAGCTCGTGACCGCCTCATTTATCGACTACACGATGCCGAGGGCCGATTGGCTTCCGGACGTCGATTTTCGCTACCAGGAGCTGCCCTCGCCGAGAAACCCGCTGGGCGTCAAAGGCGCCGGCGAAGCCGGCACGGTCGGCGCCGCCCCGGCAGTCGTCAATGCCGTGCTGGATGCGCTGGCAGCGCGTGGCGTCGATCACATCGACATGCCGCTGAATCCGCTCAAGGTCTGGGAGCTGTTGCAGGGCCACGGCTGAAAGGTGCAGCGGAACGCAGATGGGGACATTGCCGATTCAGCGCATTAGTGCGCTGAATCGGCAATGTCCCCATAAAAAAGCGGCTCCACGAGGGAGCCGCTTATACCATCATCAGTACGTATTGCTTGGCAATCAATCCCCCGCCAAGTGGTACCTGAAGGTGTCGTCGAAAGCGCTGCCTGAGCACCGAAATTTCTTACTGTTGCAATCAGGCTACGAAAAGCTGAGGCAGACAGTGTCAAAATTTTCCCTGTGTGTCAATTCATTAGCGGTATATGCAGCTCCAGGCGCCAAGCCGCATCCATACTGTTGTAAAAACACTACAAACTGCTATCAATCGACTCAAGCGAAATCAAGCACTTGCTCCATTTGCTTCAAGCGCGGCGGGCGTCACTTTCATCAGGTTCCGCGGCCGAATACCTCGTCCGCTTTTATGACCCGAACAGCGTCGGCCGGGATGCCGAGAGGCAGCTTCTCGATGACCTTGTCCTCCTGCAGCAGATCGGCAGGCTTTTCCGCCTCATAGGTAACCGTTGACGGACGGTCGCTGGCCAGCCGGTCGTGAAGATCCTGTGCATCCTTCGCGACGAACACGTACTGAATGCTGTCGGCGTCCAGGTTTTCGCGGATCACGCGGTTTACGTCGGCCAGCGTCAGCTTGCTC
>JAOUGX010000016.1 GCA_029865385.1 Gammaproteobacteria bacterium | reverse complement strand
TGCCTGTCGGCAAGCGCCTCGAACACGCGCTGGTGGCCGGCATCGATGAATTCGTTATCGAAGACACGGAAGAAGCGCGGCTGGCCGCGGCGAAACCACTCGACGTCATCGAGGGTCCGCTGATGGCCGGCATGAACGTCGTCGGCGATCTTTTCGGTGCCGGCAAGATGTTCCTGCCGCAGGTTGTCAAGTCGGCGCGGGTCATGAAAAAAGCGGTCGGGCACCTGGTGCCGTTCATCGAGGCGGAGAAGGGCGGCGCTATCGAGACGAACGGCAAGATCGTCATGGCGACGGTCAAGGGCGATGTGCACGATATCGGCAAGAATATTGTCGGCGTGGTCCTGCAATGCAATAACTTCGAAGTGATCGATCTCGGTGTCATGGTGTCCTGCGAAAAAATCCTGCAGACGGCACGAGCCGAGAATGCGCAAATTATCGGGCTGTCCGGCCTGATTACACCGTCGCTGGACGAGATGGTGCATGTCGCGAAGGAGATGCAGCGACTGAAATTCGAATTGCCCTTGCTGATTGGCGGTGCAACGACTTCTCCCGCTCACACGGCCGTCAAGATCGAACCGAACTACGATGGCCCGGTGATCTATGTGAAGGACGCATCGCGCTCGGTCGGCGTCGCGCAGGCGTTGGTTCAACCGGCGAGTCGCAAGGAGTTGACCGCCAGGACGCGCCAGGAAAATCAGCGCCGCCGCGATCGACATGCCAGCAAGGACCGTCTCGCGCCCCGGTTGTCTTTGGATGACGCGCGCAAGAACAAGCATCTATGCGACTGGAATGACTACGAGCCACCGAAACCGCGCTTTACCGGCCGCAAGGTTCTGGCCAACGTCGATCTGGCTTTGCTCAGCGATTACATCGACTGGATGCCGTTTTTCAATGCCTGGGAGTTCCACGGAAAGTATCCGGACATTCTCAGCGACGCAAAGGTCGGAGCGGCTGCGCGCAGCCTGTTCAGCGACGCGTCGGCGATGCTGGACCGGATAATTCGGGAGAAGTGGCTGGAGGCGAGAGCCGTATTCGGGTTCTTTCCCGCTGCTTCTGTCGACGACGACGATATTCGCGTATTCAGTGACCAGCGCCGAAACGAAGAAGTGCTGCGTCTTTGCCATCTGCGCCAGCAGAAGAGCAAACCCGCGGGGCACGCACATCATTGCCTCGCGGACTACATTGCGCCTGCGGACCTTGGCGTCGAGGATTACATCGGTGCGTTCGCCGTGTCGGCGGGTTACGGTATCGATGAGCACGTCAGTCGATTCGAGAAGGCGCACGACGATTACAGCAGCATCATGCTGAAAGCGCTGGCTGACCGGCTTGCGGAAGCCCTGGCAGAATACCTGCACGAAGCGGTTCGCAAGGATCACTGGGGCTACGATCGCGGCGAAAAATTGAGTAACGAAGAACTGGTCGCCGAAAAGTATCGCGGAATTCGTCCGGCACCGGGATATCCGGCCTGTCCGGATCACACGGAGAAGCGCAAACTCTGGGACTTGCTCGACGTCGAGAAATCAATCGGATTGAAACTGACGGAATCCTTCGCGATGTTTCCGACGGCTGCCGTCAGCGGGTTCTATTTCTCGCATCCCGACGCGAAATATTTCGCCGTAGGCCAGGTTTCCCGCGATCAGGTGGAAGCATTTGCTGCTCGCAAGAACCTTTCTCTCAGCGAAGCCGAACGCTGGCTGTCGCCGAATCTGGGCTACGAGCCGGACGAGGCCAGCGCCGCGTGAGACATGGAAATCCCTGTTTGAACAACGATTACAAGCACGAGTCATGACGCAAAAGATGCCGGGTCTGCAGATCGCCATCGGTCCGCGAGTAAGAAAATCACCGTATTTCGATGCGACGCTGCGTTGGGGTGCGAAAGCGTTCACGATCTACAACCACATGTACATGCCGACCGTTTACACGGACCCGGTCAGCGAGTACTGGAGCCTGGTCAAGGACGTCACGCTATGGGACGTCGCCAGTGAACGGCAGGTCGAGATCGGAGGGCCCGACGCACTGGAATTCGTGCAGCGGCTGACACCGCGCGACATGTCGAAATGCCGGGTCGGCCAGTGCCAGTACATGGTCCTGACCGCCGAGGATGGCGGCATCATCAACGACGCGGTCTTGCTGCGGCTCGCCGAGGATCGTTTCTGGATTTCCCCGGGTGACGGCGATGTGCTGTTGTGGGCAGGCGGTGTCGCGGTAAACAGCGGCCTGCAGGTTTCCGTTTTCGAGCCGGACGTGTCGCCGCTGCAATTGCAGGGACCGAAGGCGCCCGAAGTGGCGAGCGCGCTGTTCGGCGACTGGGTCTGGGATCTCAGGTACTACTGGCTGCGCGAGACTACTCTGGATGGCATACCGCTTGTGCTTGCACGTACCGGCTGGAGCGGAGAACTGGGCTTTGAGTTATACCTGCAGGACCGGCACCGCGGCGACGAATTATGGGAGCGCGTGATGGCAGCCGGCAAAGCCTTCGACATTGCGCCTATCGCGCCGTCGACGATCCGCAGTGTCGAGGGCGGGTTGCTGTCCTACGTCTCGGACATTCGACGCTCGGACAATCCTTACGTGTTGGGAATGGAACGCCTGGTCGATCTGGACAAAGCGGTGGATTTCATCGGTAAGGAAGCGTTGCGGAAAATACGCGACGAGGGAGCGGCGCGGCGGCTGGTCGGCGTGGAAATGGAAGGCGAACTCAAGGGCGGGTCGAACGACCGATTCTGGAAGGTGTATTCGAACGACCGGCCGGTCGGCCACGTGACCCGGCTGGTGCGCTCGCCGCGGCTGGAGAAAAACATCGGCTTTGCCAGCGTGCCGGCGGAACTATCCGATATCGGCACGGCGTTGACTGTCGAGACGAACGACGGGCGGCGACCGCTGACGGTGTGCGAGTTCCCGTGGTTTCCACGGCTGACAGAATTCGCACAGCCTGAATGAATTGACGATGCCGCTGGTCGCCCACAACGAATTGCCTGCCTTCCGGCGCCTGCGCGAGAGCGGTCAATCCGTGCTGTCGCTGGATCGTGCGCGGAAACAGGACATCCGCGAATTGCACATAGGGCTTCTGAACATGATGCCCGATGCGGCGCTGGCGGCGACCGAAGAACAGTTCATCCGTCTCGTCGGCAACTGCAACCAGATCGCGCAGTTCTACGTCTATCCGTTCTCGCTGCCAGAATTGAATCGAAGCCCTCAGGCTGATGCACATATCGACCGTTACTATTTCAAGTTCGAGCAGCTTCGGGCGGAGGGTCTCGATGCGCTGATCATTACCGGCGCGAACGTTGCCAACCCTTCGTTGGACCAGGAGCCTTTCTGGGAACCGCTGACGCGTGTCGTTCGCTGGGCAGAGGACAACGTCGCATCGATCCTCTGTTCCTGTTTGGCAACGCACGCACTGGTCAAACACCTGTACGGTGTCGACCGGCACCGTTTAGCGCAGAAGAAATGGGGCGTCTACAGTCACCGCATCTCCCGCGTCAATCACCCTTTGATGCGCGACATCAACACGCGCTTCGACGCGCCGCACTCGCGTTACAACGAAGTGCGAAAAGACGAGCTGGAGGCTGCCGGCATCAATGTGCTGGTGGAAAGCGCGGAAGCCGGCGTGCATCTCGCCGTGAGCCCCGACCAGTTTCGAAGCGTCTATTTTCAGGGGCACCCGGAGTACAGCGCCGTGAGCCTGCTGAAAGAATACAAGCGCGAAGTGCTGCGCTATCTCGGCGGCGAGCTCGAAGCACCGCCGCCGTTCCCCGAGCATTATTTTTCCGCGGAAGCGGCAGATATCGCACTGCAGTTTCTCGAGCGGGCAAGAAAAGCAAAATCGACTCGCGGCAGCGCTGCGGAATTTCCGGAACAAGCGCTCGCGGCGCTCGTCGACAATACCTGGGGCGATACCGGCAAGACCATAGTCAACAACTGGCTCGGTCTCGTCTATCAGCTGACCAATCTTGATCGCAAGCTGCAATTCATGCCGGATGTCGATCCGCAGGATCCGTTGCAGCTTCGCGGCCGGGCTTCTGCGTGAAGCGGTCAATTCGCTGTATGATCGATCGCCATTCCGCTATCGTTGCGCGGGACGCTTGACCAAGGGAAACACGTGTCACATTTTTTTCACTTCGACACCATCAGCCTGCACGCCGGACAAATCGTCGACCCGGTTTTCGGTGCGCGAGCCGCGCCGATTTACCAGACGACATCGTACGTATTCCCGGACACGGATACCGCCGCGTCGATTTTCAACCTGGAGCGCGGCGGGCACGCCTATTCGCGTATTACCAATCCGACCGTGGCGGTACTGGAGCAACGCATCGCGGCGATGGAGGGCGGTTCTGCCGCGGTATGCACCGCATCCGGCATGGCGGCAACATTCTGTGCGATTACGGCAATCCTCGGGCAGGGCGATCACATCGTTGCGTCGTCGCAAATGTACGGTGGCAACATCAGCCTGATGAAAAACACGCTGCCGCGCTTCGGCATCACGACCACGTTTGTCGATCCCACGGACAACGACGCGTTTCGCGCGGCGATCCGGGACAACACGCGGCTCATTTACGGCGAACTGATCGGCAATCCCGGCCTCGACATCCTCGATCTCGATGCGGTTGCGGCGATCGCAGGCGAACACCACATCCCGTTCATGGTCGACGCAACCTTCAACACGCCGTACCTTTGCCGTTGCTTCGATTACGGCGCGAACATCACGATTCACTCGGTCACCAAGTGGCTGGGCGGCCACGGAGTGGCAATCGGCGGCGCCATCGTGGACGGCGGCAATTTCGACTGGGGCGCGACGGACAAGTACCCGACCGTCAGCGCGCCCTATGCGCCGTTCTCCGGCATCAACTTCTGGGAGGAATTCGGCCCGAGCGCGTTTGCAACGCGTATTCGCGCGGAAGCCATGCGGGACTTCGGGCCGTCCATGAGCCCGATGAACGCGTTCCTGCTGTTGCAGGGAATCGAAACCTTGTCGTTGCGTATGGACCGGCACCTGTCCAATACGCGCGAGATGCTCGAATACCTGTCGCAACACGAGCAGGTGACCTGGGTCAATCACCCGGACCTGCCGTCGCACCGCAGCCATGCGCTGGCCGGCAAGTACCTGCCGAAAGGTGCAGGCTCGATCATCAGTTTCGGCGTCAAGGGCGGTCGCGACGCGGGCAAAGCGCTGATTGAAAACCTCAGCATCGCATCGCACCTTGCCAATGTCGGCGATGCGAAGACTTTGATCATTCATCCCGCGACCACGACGCATTCGCGCATCGACGCCAACGCGCTGGTCGCTGCAGGAATTTCCGAGGACATGATCCGGCTGTCGGTCGGGCTAGAGCACGTCGACGATCTGAAAGCCGATTTCGAAAACGGCTTCCGCGCCGCAAAAAAAGCGTCGGGAAGCTGACGATGCAATTCGAACTGGGCGGCAAGACCGCCTTCGCGGCAACCGGCGGCAAGGCATTCGACAGCAAGCTGCCGGTGATCGTCTTCCTGCACGGCAGTGCGCTCGACCACACGTTCTGGAGCCTGTATTCGCGGTTTTTTGCGTTTCGCGGTTACGCCGTGCTGGCGCTGGACCTGCCGGGCCATGGCGGCTCCGATGGACCCGGCCTCACGACAATCGAAGCGATGGCCGACTGGCTGGACGAGGTGGTCGAATTCCTGGGTATTGAGAGGTTGTCGCTGGTCGGCCATTCGCAGGGCTGCCTCGTTGCGCTCGAATACGCAGCGCGTTATGCGAAACGCCTGCGCAGTATTTCGTTTATCGCGAGCGGACTCGCAACGCCGGTCAATGCCTCGTTGTTGAAAGCAGCCAAAGAGACGCCGCAATCGGCTGTGGACATGATGAATTCCTGGGGCTTCGGCGATGCGGGTCACTTTCACCGGGGGCCGGTGCCGGGAAGTTCCCTGCCCGGTATCGGGCGCAAAGTGATGTGGCGCAATGCGCCGGATGAACTGGCCACGGACCTCAATGCCTGCAACAACTACGGCAATGGCCGCATTGCGGCGAAAAAAATCCGCGTGCCGTGCCAGGTCGTCCTGGCGGCCGAGGATCGCATGGCGCCGCGCAAGGCCGGCATGGAACTCGTGCAACACCTGCAAAACCCCGAGCTGCATGTCGTGGCGAACTGCGGCCACATGTTGCCCGTCGAAGTGCCGGACGAATGCAGGAAACTGCTTCGCGATTTCATTTTTCGGCACAACCCGGCCGCGTAAATAATGAAGCCTCTGTATCGCATCGAACGCGCCGCCGTTATCGGTGCAGGAACGATGGGCCTCGGCATTGCAGGGCAGCTGGCGAACGCCGGCGTGGACGTGTTGCTGCTGGATCTGCCGGCGGATGGCCCGAGACGCAACGCGATCGCAGAACGGGCGATCGAGCGCCTGCTGGACCCGCGGCAACCGGGCCTGCTGCATCCGGATTTCGCTGCGAGGATTCGCATCGGCAACATCGAAGACGACCTGGCGTTGCTGTCCGATGCCGACTGGATCGCCGAAGCGATCGTCGAGCGTCTCGACATCAAGCGTGCGCTGTATCGCCGCATCGATGCGGTGCGAAAGCCCGGTTCGATCGTCACGTCGAATACCTCGACCATTCCGATCTCGCTGCTCGTCGAGGGCATGCCGAAAGCTTTCCGCGAAGAATTCGCCATCACGCATTTCTTCAATCCGGTTCGCTACATGCAGTTGCTCGAACTGGTGCGCGGCGAAGACACGCGGCAGTCAGTGATGGACTGCCTGGAGGCTTTCAACGAATCGCGGATGGGCAAGGGGATCGTCGTCTGCAACGACACACCGGGATTCCTCGGCAACCGGGTCGGTGTGTTTGCCATCCAGACCGCGCTGCACGCCGCATTCGCCATGGGTCTGGCAGCGGAAGAGGCTGATGCAATATTCGGCCGCCCGATGGGCATACCGAAAACCGGCGTGTTCGGGCTGTACGACCTGATCGGCATCGACCTGATGAGCGACGTCGCACAGAGCCTGGTGTCGATATTGCCGGCGGCCGACCGTTTTCATGCCGTTGCGCAACCGGTTCCGCTGATGCAGCGCATGATTCGCGAAGGGCGAATCGGTAACAAGGGCGGGAAGGGTGGCTTCTATCGCAAGGCCGACACGGCGGCGGACGAGAGGCAAACGCTGGATTTCGATACTTTCGGATATCGGGAATTCAAGCCTGCGAAGATTCCGGCCGCCGCAATGGCAGAAGCAGCCGGCGACTTCACGCGGCTGCTGGAAGGCGATGACAAGTACGCACGCTACGCCTGGGAGATCCTTGCGAGCACCTTGAGTTATGCGGCAAGCCTGGTTCCCGAAGTCAACGAGTCGCTGCTCGCCGTCGACGATGCGATGAAGCTCGGCTACAACTGGATCCAGGGTCCGTTCCAGATGATCGACGCAATCGGTACGGATCGATTCATCGAACGACTCGAGAATGACGGGCGCGACATTCCGCATTTCTTGCGCACGGCCGCCGGGCGGACTTTCTACCGGGTCGACAACGGGCGGCTGCAATTCCTGCAGGCCGATGGCGGATACACGAATCTCGTTCGAGCGCCCGGCGTCATTCGATTCAGCGAAAAGCGCCGCTGCCTGAGAGCCATAAGGGAAAATGCCGTCGCCAGTTATTTCGGGCTGCCCGACGACATCGGCCTGGTGGAATTCCACAGCAAGGCCAATACGCTCGATGGCGATTCGATGCAGCTGATCTCGGATGCGGTAGCGCATGCGTCGGAGAATTTTCGCGGACTGATCGTTCACAACGATGCGCAGCATTTCTCCTGCGGCGTCAACCTGGCCGGGGTCCGCGACTTTATCGCGGCAAAAAACTGGCGGGGACTCGATGCGTTCCTGGAGCATTTCCAGCAAACCGTGCTGTCTTTGAAGTACGCGCCGATACCGGTCGTCGCCGCGCCGTCCGGCCTGTCACTCGGTGGCGGCTTCGAAGTCGTGTTGCACGCTGACAAAGTCATTTTTCATGCGAACTCGGTTACAGGCCTCGTTGAAACGCTGGTGGGCGTCGTGCCGGGCGGCGGTGGCGTCAAGGAAATGCTGTACCGCTGGTACGAACGCGAGGGCGACATCGAGAAAGCGGCCTGGGCCGCGTTCAGGAACATCGGTTATGGCAAGACGGCCGGTTCGCCGCTCGAAGCGGAACCGCTGGCAATGTTTCGCGATGGTGTCGACAGCTTTGTCATGAACCGCGACCGGCTGCTGTCCACTGCACTAGAGACGGTTAATGACATGGCGGGAGATTATAGATTCGAGAAACGCGAACCATTGGCGATGCCGGGCACGGTGATTCGTCAACAGATGCTCGAGTGGCTGGAGAAAGCGCATGCGCATGGCAAGCTGACTCCGCACGATGTCAGGACAGGTTCTGAGATCGCCAACATCGTGTGCGGTGGCCAAGTCACTGCCGGTACCTTGCTTAGTGAACACGATATTTGTGCACTCGAGCGCGAGTCTTTCGGCCGGCTTGCCCGGACGGCTGAAACGAAAGCGCGCATCGAGCACATGCTGCAATATGGCGCGCCGCTCAGGAATTAGTTTGCGAAACGCTAACTACGGCAATGCGTGTGACGCAAGGAATTTCCAGATGTGGTCGTTCGTCAATTCGCGGGTAACAGCACCGATCTTGTTCGCAGGTCGATACTGGTAGCCGTTTGGCCAGGTGTGTCCGCCGTCGGTTATCCGATAAGCAGCCAGCGGTGCCTGGCAGTCGCGCCAATCGAAGCGCGTCACCTGTGTGCCGTCATTATATCGATCCGGCAATTCGGTCGTCGCAAACTCGTCGGCACAGCCATTGATATCACGCCATACGCGCATGCTGCGTTCCACGGCGATGTATTCACCTTCGAACCGCGGCGCACCGACGCAGTTTGGTGCACCACCGTCGTAGCGCCAGGCGCAATCGGCCGTCCCGTGTATCTGCAAAACCGGGACCGGTCGCTTTGGCTTGCAGCCTTGAACGGCGCTTACCTGGTTGGCGCCAGCTACTGCAGCGATTGCCGCGATTCGGTGTGGCATTTCGCAAGCCAATCGGTGAGCCATGGCTGCGCCGTTCGAAATTCCCGTTGCATAGACCCTATGCATGTCGACCTGGGTACTGACCTCCAGTGCATCAAGCAAGGCATTGAAGTAGCCAATATCATCGACATTGTTTTCACAAGCCAGCCCTGACGTGCAAATCCACTGCTTGTCGATGTCGCCGCCGCCGGCATTCCAGGTCCGCACTCGTTTCAACAGGCGGCGCGATGTGCCTCGCGGAAAAACGGCCACATAGCCGTTCTGCGCCGCATGGTTCGTGATGCAGTCCCGGTGCGAGGCGTCGCCACCGGGACAGGTCATACGAACGGCATTGACTGCATCAGAACCGCCACCGTGGAGGACCAGAAGTGCGGGCGCCGGTGCTTTCAGGTTCGCCGGGATAAAAATATCGTAAGGTCTGCCTGGGTAACCCGGCAAAGTTACCTGCTCGCGGAAGCTTCCACCGGAATCGCTGAATTGGTGCGCAGAATTATCTGGTTCCGCGGCACAGCCTGAGAACAAGCAGATCAATACGACAAGGACAGTTTTCGTATGCACGGTTGTGGCACCTGATTCGAATTCACCGGTTGAATAGCCATGATACTCAGACGCAGATCGTTCGGTATCGCTACTTGCGTTATTACCAAACGGAACTTGGCCATCTGACCGGCCGCAAAGGCCACAAGCAGACCTTTTAATTTTCCACACAAGCTCCAGTGCTTAACGCAACAGAGCAGGCGCGGAAAGTTCAGCAAGAAACGTTCGGAGGCCCCCGATATAGGTATGCTCGTCCCGAAGGAATGCGTCGTTGTGGCTGCCGCGAATTGCCAGCAGGGTGCGGGGTTCGTGTGCGGACGCAAATATTGCTTCGCCATGGTGAAACGGGATGATCTCGTCGTCGCGACTGTGAACCACCAGCACCGGGCATCGAACATCCCGAACGTGATCCTGCGTTGCATGACTTAAGCGGGTCAACCAGCGCACCGGGAGCCATGGGTAGAGTTCCCGGGCAATGTCCGGCACCGACGTGAAGGACGATTCCACTATAAGCGCCAACGGCTGACGTTGCGCGGCCAGCCATGATGCAACAGAAGCACCCAGTGAACGCCCGAACAGGATGATATCGCCGGCGACGATGCCGCGACTCTCGACAAGATAACGCCAGGCTGCATCTGCATCGAGGTACATTCCTTTTTCGGTGGTCCGTCCCTCGCTCTGGCCGTATCCCCGATAGTCGATAATCAATACGGACAGGCCCAGGTCCTGAAATTGCCTTATCGAGTCCAGGCGATGAGAGATATTTCCTGCATTGCCATGAAAGAACAACAGCACCCGGGATGATCGCCCCGCGATGAACCAGCCGTGCAGTTTCACTCCGTCTGCCGTTTCGATGTAGACATCCTGATAGTCCATGCCAGCATCGCCTGGTGTCATGGTCAGGGTTCGGCCCGGCACATCTGCCAAGTACAGCATGCGGCCTTGCATGAAATACACGACGATGACGAGCAACCCATAAGCGGCAGCGATTACCAAAAGCAGTTTCAGCATGGCAATAGGCAAATAGTCTCTTCAGGCTGTACTTGCGTAGCATTGTGCGTCGTGAACCGACGGCGTTCGTTTACCTAATCCTTGTCGCCCGCGCTTTCCAGGAGCCGGCATTTTACTTCAAGTTGCTCCACTTGCGGCAATCCCGGGTATGCGGCCACAGTTCAGAACACGGCGGGATCCCCGCCAGTTAGCGGCTATAATCGCGACACATGAAGCACTGTAAGAACTGTGACGCCCGACTTGAGGCAAGTTTCTGTCCGCAATGCGGGCAGAAAGACATTGATCTCGAACGTCCCGTGACTGAGCTATTCAGCGAGATGATCCGCGACGCCTTTGATGTCGATGGGCGCGCATCCCGGACCTTGCGCACTTTGATTTGCCGCCCCGGTGTGCTCACCAGCGAGTATCTCGCCGGCCGCCGCAGCCGTTATTCTCCACCAATTCGCCTGTATCTTGTCGTCAGCGTGTTGTTCTTCGTGCTAGCCGCCTGGTCTGCAGGGCAAGGTGCTCTACTGATTGAAGGCCAGACCTTGGAAGAAGACGCCGCCGGACAGGCGCGCCTGTTCTCGGATTATTTGCCTCGATTGATGTTCGTTCTGCTACCCGCTTTCGCGCTGCTGTTGAAAGCAGCGTTTCGACAGCGACTCTATGTGCACCACCTCATTCATTCGCTGCATCTGCACAGCGCGGCGTACATTGTCCTGGCCTTGATGATTCCGCTGGAACAGGCTGCGATTCGGCTTTGGCCGGCGCTGCTCGTCCAGTTGGTATTGCTGACTTACCTGCTCGCGAGTTTCGTCGTATCCCTTCGTCGCGTCTACTGCGTTAGCTGGCCCATCGCCGCCGGCAAAGCCAGCGCGGTACTGTTCGGATACATTGTGTTGGTCGCGGGTTCGTTCGAAGCTGTAAGCTATTTGCTGTTGCCGGGTTCGGCGGCATTGCCGTTCCTCACGGATTGAGGATGGCTCAGGTCATCAATTATGGCTGGCTAGCCAGGTAACTCCGTTTACTCACCGCGGATCTCGACGATGGTTACGGGTTCCACCGGCACGTCCTGGTGTCCGCCCTGGTTGCCGGTTGCCACGCTGGCGATCTTGTCGACGACATCCATTCCGTCCGTTACGCGCGCAAACACAGCGTAACCGTAATCGCGCCCGCCGTGATCGAGGAAGGCATTGTCTCTGAGATTGATGAAGAACTGCGAGGTCGCGCTGTCGACCTGACCGGTTCGTGCCATCGCCAGCGTGCCGCGCAGGTTTTTCTCGCCGTTGGCCGCTTCGTTCTTGATCGGCGCGCGCGTGTCCTTTTTTTTCAGGTCGGCCGTCATGCCGCCGCCCTGGACCATGAAATTGCGGATGACGCGATGGAACACGGTATCGGTAAAGAATCCGTCCTCGACGTACTGGCGGAAATTCTTGCAGCTGATCGGGGCGGCCTCTTCCAGCAATTCAATACTGATGTCGCCATGGCTGGTCACGATAGTAAGCATATTCAATCCCGGTCCTCGAAAATCAGGGCGTGAGTATACCCAAAAAATGCGATCCTGCTTTTCGTGTACCGGCAATCCTTCATTTCGCTGGTCGGGCGACAGTGACGCGCGGCAATCCGGCGTAGTCGCTAACGCACTCGATTTCAGTCCAGCCGCAACGCCGCAGAATGTCGGCGACTTGTTGCTGCTGTTCACTGCCGTGCTCGAGCATGAGCGTGCCGTCGTCGGTAAGGGTGTCCGCGGCCGTGGCTGCGATGTGTCGAATCGCGTCCAGGCCGTCGCTCCCCGATGCGAGCGCCGATGCGGGTTCATGCCGCAGGGTTTTCAGCTGCGGATCGTCTGCCCTGACATAGGGCGGGTTGGATACAACCAGGTTGAATTGTTGTCCGCGAACGGGGTCGGTCCAGTTTCCGTGATGAAACACAACGTTGGCGACATCGAGCTGCCGCGCATTTTGCCGCGCAATCGCCAGGGCTTCAGCGCTGGCATCGGTGGCGATGATTTCGCAAAGCGGTCGTTCCCGCGCAATGGCCAGTGCGATCGCTCCGCTACCGGTGCCGAGGTCCAGGATGCGCATGTTGGCTTTCCGCGGGATCAGCATCAGGGCACGTTCCACGAGCAGCTCGGTTTCCGGCCGCGGCACGAGGGTCGCCGGGCTTACCATGAGATTCATCGACCAGAATTCGCGCTCGCCGGTGATATAGGCGATGGGTTCGCCGGCGGCGCGGCGATCCACGACCGAGAAAAAACGCTCACTGGCAGCCGGGTCGAGCGTGTCCTCCGGATGTGCGAAGAGATAGCTGCGGGAAACGTCCAGTGCCCGCGCAAGCAGCAATTCCGCGTCCAGCCGCGGACTTTCACTGACCGGTTCGAGGCTGGCGACGGCCTGTGCCAGCGCGGATTCGATATCGATAAATTCATTCAAAGCGGGGAAGCCTTCGCGTAACATGGCGCCCAATTCCACGGTCACCTTCCATACTGATGAAAGTCTACTCCAACATACTCGAGATGGTCGGACAGACGCCCATGCTCGAAATCACGCGTATCGATACCGGTCCGTGCCGGCTGTTCCTGAAGCTCGAACTGATGAACCCGGGCGGTTCGATCAAGGACCGCATTGGCATTTCGATGATAGAGGAAGCGGAGAAACGCGGTGACATCAAGCCGGGCGACACGCTGGTCGAGGCAACTGCGGGCAATACCGGGCTGGGGCTCGCCGTGGTTGCGGCGCAGAAGGGTTATCGCCTGATTCTCGTATTGCCGGACAAAATGAGCCAGGAAAAGATTTTCAACCTGCGTGCAATGGGCGCCGAAGTGGTGTTGACGCGTTCCGACGTCGGCAAGGGGCATCCGGAGTACTACCAGGACCTCGGCAAGACCATTGCACAGGAAAAAGGCGCGTACTTCATCAACCAGTTCGGCAATCCGGACAATCCGCTGGCGCACGAACAAACCACCGCACCCGAAATCCTCGAGCAAATGGGCGGCGACCTCGATGCCATCGTGTTGGGCGTCGGATCGAGCGGAACGGTAACCGGCATTGGTAAATATCTCGAAGAGCATGCGCCGCAGGTTGAGTTGATACTCGCCGATCCCGTCGGCTCCGTGCTGGCCGATTACATCAACGAAGGCGGCGAGATCGGCGAAAGCACGCCGTGGCTGGTCGAAGGCATCGGCGAGGACTTCATTCCGTCGATTGCAAACTTCGACAAGGTAACAAAGGCCTATAGCATTTCGGATGCCGAGTCGTTCAGCACGGCGCGGGATTTGTTGAAAAAGGAAGGCCTGCTCGCCGGTTCCTCCACCGGTACCTTGCTTGCCGCGTCGCTGCGCTACTGCCGCGAACAGACCGAAGCGAAACGCGTGGTCAGTTTTGCCTGCGATACCGGCAACAAGTACCTGTCCAAACTGTTCAACGACTTCTGGA
Source organism: Gammaproteobacteria bacterium (assembly GCA_029865385.1). Taxonomy (GTDB): domain Bacteria; phylum Pseudomonadota; class Gammaproteobacteria; order Steroidobacterales; family Woeseiaceae; genus JAKEGN01. Next base: position 41,437 of record JAOUGX010000016.1, on the reverse strand, counting down.
TGGAAGACCAGGGATTCATCAAGCGCGAGACCTTTGGCGATCTTCGTGACCTGATTGGCAGGCCGCACGGCCAGCGCGCGACCATTACCGTGGGCCCGACCGACGTCGTCACGACGGCGCACAATCGCTTACGCAATGCCGGCTTTTCGCAATTGCCGGTCATGGAAGAAGGAAAGCTCGTCGGTATCCTGACCGAGGACGACATCATTCGTTTCGTGTTCGGCAAGCCCGATCTCTTGAATGCGCCTGTTAGAGACGCAATGCAGACCGCGTTCATCAAGCTCGACAGGAAAACGAGTATTAACAATCTTGTGGCGATGCTGCACGTGCAGCCTTACGCCGCCGTCATGGACGACGACCAGTTCATGGGACTGATCACCCGTTCCGACGTTCTGAATCATTTACGCAAGCAGGCCTGACCGAAAAAACATGAGCAAATCCAGCAAGAAGCAATCGTTCGCTACCCGCGCCATTCACGCCGGGCAGGAACCGGATCCGTTGACCGGCGCCATCATGACGCCGATCTATGCGACTTCTACTTACGTACAGTCGAGCCCGGGTGTGCACAAGGGCTACGAATATTCCCGAACGCACAATCCGACGCGGCAGGCGCTCGAGCGCTGTGTCGCCGATCTCGAATCCGGCAAGTTCGGTTTTGCTTTCAGCTCCGGCCTCGCCGCAACCGCGACTATTCTCGAATTGATAGACAGCGGCAGTCACGTCATCGCGTTGGACGATATTTACGGCGGCAGCACGCGCCTGTTCGAAAAAGTCCGCCGTCGCAGCGCCGGGCTCGATTTCACCGTTGTCGATATGACCGATATCGAGGCGGTCAATAATGCGGTCAAACCCAATACCCGCATGATCTGGGTCGAGACACCGAGCAATCCCTTGCTGAAAATCGTCGATTTGAAAGCGGTGGCGGGTATTGCCAAGCGATTTGGCATCATCATGGTCACGGACAATACCTTCGCGACGCCGTACCTGCAGCGTCCGCTGGAGTTCGGCAGCCACATCGTCATGCACTCCGTTACCAAGTTTCTGAACGGCCATTCCGATATGGTGGGCGGCATCGCGATTACCAGTGACGAAGCGCTGGCCGAGAAACTCGCCTTCCTGCAGAATTCGATCGGCTCCGTTCCGGGTCCGTTCGACTGCTTCCTGGCATTGCGCGGTGTCAAGACGCTGGATGTGCGCATGGAACGCCACTGCAAGAGCGCCATGGAGATTGCCGTCTGGCTGGAAAAGAACCCGAACGTGGAACGCGTGATCTACCCGGGCCTCAAGTCGCATCCGCAGCACAAGCTGGCCAAATCACAGATGGACGGCTTCGGCGGCATCGTGACCTTTTTTATCAAGGGCGGATTAAAGGAATCTCGCGCGTTTCTCGAGCGCTGCAAGATTTTTGCACTGGCGGAAAGCCTGGGCGGTGTCGAAAGCCTGGTGGATCATCCGGCAATCATGACGCATGCGTCGGTACCGCCGGAAAAACGGGCGGCGCTCGGCATCAGTGATCAGCTCATTCGCCTGTCAGTCGGTATCGAGCATGTCGACGACCTGATAGGCGATCTCGACCACTCGTTCGGCTGAGACAGGTTCAAGATTCAGGGTTGGTAGATGACGTAGATCTTGCGCGTGGTCTCCAGCACGTCCCATTCGCCGACGAAGCCCGCCGGGATCGTGAAATTGTCACCGGCTTTCAACGGGCATTCATTGCCGGCTGCGTCTCTCAATACCGACCGGCCCTCGAGAATCTGGCAGAACTCGTTTTCCGTATAGCTGATCTTCCAGCAGCCGGGCTGCGCCTCCCAGATGCCGGCAAAGAATTTCTCATCGTCGCTGGTGAAGTGGTGCCAGGTTTTCTGCAGCGGCTGTCCGCGCAGGCATTTCTCGATATCGGTCTTCACTTCCGAGAATTCGGCTGCGTGCCGGTCGAAGAAAATCAGATCGTCGATGTTTCTGCTTGCCATTGTGTACTCCGCGTGTGCCGCTCCTGCAACGGTGAATCGGGACTATACTCTCACGCGTTCAATGATTGCCCCAAACCCGGAATGGCTCTTGGAGGAATTCATCGTGCTCGACTTTACCGCTGTTAACCCAGCCTGGCTGGCGGTCGCCATTTTTCTGGCCCGCATCGTCGACGTGTCGCTAGGCACGTTCCGTACAATCATGGTGATTCGCGGCTACCGGGTACTGGCCACCGCCATTGGTTTCGTCGAGGTGCTGATCTGGATCGTGGCGATCAGCAGCGTCATTACCAATCTGGACGCGTGGTACCTGATCATTGCCTACGCTGGCGGATACGCGGCCGGAAACTATATTGGCATGCTGCTGGAGGCGCGGGTCGCCATGGGCTCGGAACTGGTGCGGGCTATTTCTCTGCGCTCGGACGGTCACCTGGCCGAGTCGCTGCGCAGTTCCGGCTGGGACGCGGTGGCCATTCCCGGCTCCGGGCCGGGGCGGGAGGCCGTCGACATCGTGTTGGTGGTCGAGCCTCGACGGCGAATAGGGCAGTTGCTTTCGGCAATCAAGGAGATCGACCCCGATGCGGTCTACACGACCTCCGATATCCGTTCCGTGCACGATGCCGGGCGCCGGCGGGGCGATCCGATGGTCGCCTCCGGCTGGCCGCGCAAGGGGATGCGTAAATAGCTCAGACGCCCAGTGCCGCGAGTTGATCGGCCTGGTATTCGTTGTTCAGCGGTTCGATCACCTGGTCGAGTGCGCCCTGCAGGATCTCATCCAGCTTGTAAAGCGTCAGGTTGATACGGTGATCTGTCACGCGTCCCTGCGGGTAGTTGTAGGTGCGAATACGTTCCGAGCGATCCCCGGTTCCAACCAGCAGTTTTCTTTTGAGTGCCTGTTCTGCTGCCCGTTTCGTTATCTCCGCATCTAGCAGCCTCGCGCGCAACAATGACATCGCCCGCGCACGGTTCTTGTGTTGCGAGCGCTCGTCCTGGCATTCGACGACGATGCCCGACGGAAGATGCGTGATGCGAATGGCGGAATCGGTCTTGTTGACGTGCTGGCCGCCGGCGCCGGAAGCGCGGTAGGTATCGATGCGCAGATCGTTGCTGTTGATCTCGATGTCTTCCATCTCGTCCGGCTCGGGCAACACCGCAACCGTGCACGCCGAGGTGTGAATGCGTCCCTGCGATTCGGTCGCGGGAACGCGCTGCACCCGGTGTGCACCCGATTCGAATTTCAGCTTGCCGTAGATGCCATTGCCGGTGATGCGGCTGATGACTTCGCGATAACCGCCGTGCTCGCCTTCGCGCGCACTCAAAACTTCGATCGGCCAGCGCATGGTCTCGGCATATCGCGTATACATGCGAAACAGGTCACCGGCAAAAATCGCTGCCTCGTCTCCGCCGGTGCCTGCACGGATTTCGAGAAACACGTTGCTGTCGTCGTATGGGTCCGGCGGAATCAGTGCTTTTTGCAGGGCAAGTTCCAGTTGTTCCTTCTTCTTGGTAAGCAATTCCAGTTCGTCCTGGCCCATTTGCCGGATTTCTGCATCGCCGTCATCCGCCATCTCTTCGGCTGCTGCAATGTCAGCGCGCAGGGTTTCATAAGTTCGAAACAGGCCGACCACGGGATCGAGTTTCGCGTATTCGCGCGACAGGTCGCGGAAGCGGTTCTGTGTTGAGATGATTTCCGGGTCCGCAAGCAGGCCGGCGATCTCCTCGAAACGATCTCGTGTGGTTTCCAGTTTGTATCGGATGCTGTCTTTCAAAATTGGGTCACTTTTCGTTGGCGCAGATTGATTCGCCGGTTTTATTTGTTCGAATTCCTGTCGAGGCCGAACAGTTCCTGCACCACCTCTATGAATTCGGTGTCGGACGATTCGCCTGCTTCCCGTAGCCGTACGCTGGGTTGATGCAATAGCTTTTTCAGCAACGACGCGGTGACGAACTCGAGCACTTCGTCGCTGTCCGCGCCCTTGGCCAGCCTGCGCCTTGCCAGTTCGAGGACTTCGTGGCGCAGCGAGTCGCCATGATCGCGCAGCGCGGTAATGATCGGGGCGACCTGTTTGCTGCGTTCTATGCTCAGGTAACGTTGCGTCTCGTCATCGAGTATCCGGTTGGCGTCGACGGCGGCCGCTTCGCGATTGCTTTGTCCTTCGACGATGACCTTGTCGAGATCATCGATGGAGTACAGGTACACATCGTCGAGCTCGCGCACGCCAGGATCAATATCACGCGGCACGGCGATGTCGACCGCAAAAATCGGTTTCCGCTTGCGCAGGCGGATTGCTTTCTGCATTTGTGCGAGCGTGACCACGACATCCGGACTGGCCGTGGAGCTGATCAGAATGTCGGCATCGGGCAACGTGCCTTCGAGCTCCGACAGCGGCAGGGCAAAGCCGCTGAACTGGCTGGCCAGCGTCTTGGCCCGTTCGACGTCGCGATTGGCGATGAACAGCCTGCCGATTCCCTTGGCGACGAGGTGGCGTGCGACCAGCTCGATGGTGGAGCCGGCGCCGATCAGCAACGCCGTGTGTTGCGAGAATCCGGCGAAAAACTGGTTCGCGAGATTGACTGCCGCGTAGGCGACGGACACCGGGCTCGAACCGATCTCCGTATCCGTCCGAACCTTCTTGGCGACCGAGAAGGTATGCTGAAAAAGGCGGCTGAGTTGCGAGCCGACGGAGCCGCTGCGTTCTGCATGGCGAAAGGCATCCTTAAGCTGGCCAAGGATTTGCGGCTCGCCGAGCACCATGGAATCGAGCCCGCAGGCCACGCGGAACAGATGGCGGATTGCGTTGTCGCCGTTCAGCGTAAACAGCGCCTTTTCCGCGTCCGGGCCGAGCGCGTGGCTCGTTCTTAGCCAGGCTTGTACGGCGCCAATGCCATCGCTGTCGGATTCGACGTAAAATTCGGTGCGGTTGCAGGTGGACAAAAGGACCGCCTCGGCGACGCCATCGAGCCCCGCCAGCTCCGCCAGGGCACGGTCCACGCCTTCGCCGGCGAAGACGACTTGCTCGCGAATTTCGACAGGCGCCGTGTTATGGTTTAGCCCGAGAATATGCAGTGCCATGACAGCGTAAGGGGTTCCGGGTGCAAAATTTGTGCATATGATAAGCGAACTGATGACGCAGTTCCTTGTCTGTGATCACTTCCACTGCAAAATCAGCAGTAACCCGACTTAACAAGATCAGCAACCAGACCAGTTATATGTATCGCAGACTTATGTACTTGCGGACGGTCCCGTTTGTGGCCTCCGGTTTACTCCTATTGCTCGGCCTCGGCTGGCAGCCTGCAATCGCTGCCGCATCGACCGAAGAGTTGCTGGTCGAGGCACAGGCGGCGCTCGACGAGCACCGTTACAAGGATGCCGTGGAGGCCTATCGCAAGGCGGCCGAACAAAGCGACGATATCGAGGTCGCGCAGCAGGCAACCCGCATCAGCTACAGCTACGGATTCAATGCAGACGCCCTGGTCATGGCCAAGCGCTGGCTGAAGCTGGACGACTCCAGCGACGAGGCACTCCTTTATGTTGCCCAGCTGCAGTTGCGCGAGGGAGACATCAGGCAGTCCTACAAGAGTTTCAGCAAGCTCCTGGAACGCGGCGACGAGCCGGTCGAGGAGCGGCTGATATCGCTCATCCCGCTGTTGTCGCAGGAAGATGCCAAGAACGCCGACGAGCTGATGCGCAAACTGGCGAAACCCTACAAGGATTCGGCCTTTGCACATTATGCGGCGGCGGTTATGGCGCTGCAGGCAGAGGATGCAAAGGAAGCAGGCAAACGCGCGCAGCGTGCTATCGAACTCGACCCGGAGTGGCTGCAACCGAAATTGTTGTATGCACGAACATTGTTAATGGCCGGAGATCAGGAAGCTGCGATCGATTACACGGCCAGGATCATCGGTGATGATCCGGATCCGGATCCGGATGCACGAATGGAGCTGGCGATCATGCTGCTCTCGGCCGGTCGCGACGACGATGCGCTGTCGCAGATTAACCAGATCATGCTGGAACAGCCGGGCCGCACCGACGCACTGCGCCTGATGGCGATAATCAATTTTCGACTCGAGAACCTCGACGTTTCGCAAGCGGACTTCGAGGAGCTCCTGGCTTCCGGCCGCTACACGATGGACGCATTCTATTATCTCGCTCGCATCGCCGATCATCGCGGCGACAGGGAACGCGCCATCAGTCTCTATACGCAGGTAATTCACGGACAGAATGCAATTATCTCGCAGCGGCGGGCTAGCTACCTGATGTCCGAGCAAGGCGAGGGCGACGCGGCAATTCAACACTTGCAGAAGTTCGGCGAGACGCATCCGAACTACGCTGTCGACATGATTCTTTCGCAGGCGCAGTTGTTGGTGACGATGAAGCGCTACGACGATGCGCTGGCAAAATACGATCGCGTCCAGTCCTACCGGGATGACAGCGAAGAGGTCCTGCTCGGCAAGGCCGAGTTGTTGCTGCGCATGGGTCGCCAGGACGATGCATTGAAACTGTACCGGGACGCCGTCGATCGCTGGCCGGATAGCGCATTGTCGCTGAATGCGCTGGGATACACGCTCGCGGACAGGACGGATCGATACGCCGAGGCGGCGAAACTGATCAGGAAGGCGCTCGAACTGGACCCGGACAGCGCCGCCATCATCGACAGCTATGGCTGGGTGCTGTTTAAGCAGGGCCGGTACGAGGAAGCTCTGAAAGAGCTGCAGCGAGCGTACGAAATGCTCAAGGATCCGGAAGTTGCGTCGCATATCGTCGATGTGTTGTCGAAACTGGGTCGTAGCGACGAAGCACGGCAGGCGCTCGAAGACGCGGAGCAGCGGTTTCCGGAAAACGAACTCCTGCAAGGCACCCGCGAGCGCATTTTCCCGGACGACTAGCCGTGCACCGGTCGCACCTCCGATTCGCCCTGGCGCTGCCCATTCTGGTGATCGCTGCTTGTGCCACCCAGCGCAGTATCGAACTGCCGCCAATGGCGGACTGGGAGACGCGCAGGGCCATTCTGGGGGACCTGACGCGCTGGGAGTTTCACGGCCGTATCGGCGTCAGTGCCGGCGAGGAGGGATTCAACGGTAAACTCTGGTGGTGGCAGCGGGACGACGATTTTCGCGCGACCATCTCGGGACCGCTGGGCTTTGGTACCGTGCGTATTGCCGGGCTCGGTTCCGCATTTACTATCACGGACAAAGACGGCGTCGTCACCCGGATCGCCGATGCCGAGGCCGATCTTCAGTTGCGTTACGGCTGGACCATCCCGGTCGACAGCCTGCGTTACTGGGCCCTCGGCATTCCGGACCCTCAGAGTCCGGCCATTAACGAATTCGGCGACGATGGCTTGCTGGCCTCGGTCGAACAGCAGGGCTGGCAGGTAAGCATCACCCAATACCGGGATGCCGCCGGGCAGCCGATGCCGCGGCGACTGACGGCTGTCAGTGACTCGGCGAAGGTTATTCTGGTGATCGACGACTGGTCGTTTTATTGAGACTTTTTGCGGTTTGACACCTCCCCGGACGACCCTCACAATTGCGCCCGCAAGCGGACCGGCCGGATGGGGTGTAGCCAAGTGGTAAGGCAACGGGTTTTGATCCCGTCATGCGCAGGTTCGAATCCTGCCACCCCAGCCATTTGAGCGATTGACGGCCCTCGGTAAGAACCTGGAACGAAAAAGGAGAATCGACACCGTGGACCTGCCGACAATGGCGATATTTACCGGCAACGCGCATCCGAAACTGGCGCACGACATAGCCCGGGTACTGCGCCTGCCGCTTGCAAGAGCCCATGTCGGTCGCTTCAGCGACGGCGAAATCAGTGTAGAAATCCTCGAGAACATACGCGGTCGCGAGACTTTCATCATTCAGTCGACCTGCCCGCCGGCCGCCGAGAACCTGATCGAGCTGCTGGTCATGGCCGACGCCGCGAAACGCGCGTCGGCGTCACGGATTACCGCAGTCATCCCGTATTTCGGCTACGCACGCCAGGATCGGCGCCCCAGGGCCGCGCGCGTGCCCATCACGGCAAAACTCGTTGCCAAAATGATCGGCGCAGCCGGCGTCGACCGGGTCCTGACGGTGGACCTGCACGCCGATCAGATCCAGGGCTTCTTCGACATTGCCGTCGACAATGTGTACGCATCGCCGGTGCTGCTTGGCGATGTTTGGCGGCAGAAATACCAGAACATGGTCGTCGTGTCGCCCGACGTGGGCGGCGTGGTTCGTGCCAGGGCGCTGGCCAAACGTCTGGACGATGCCGAACTCGCCATAATCGACAAACGCCGCTCACGGGCGAACCAGTCCGAAGTCATGAATATCATCGGCGAGGTCGAGGGTAAGAACTGCGTCCTGATCGACGACATGGTCGATACTGCCGGCACCCTGTGCCATGCGGCCGCGGCCCTGAAAGGCGAGGGCGCCGCGACCGTCGCCGCGTATATCACGCATCCCGTGCTGTCCGGTCCGGCGGTCTCGCGGATCAGCGAATCGCAGCTGGACGAGATCGTCGTCACCGACACGATTCCCTTGAACGAAGAAGCCACCGCCTGCCCGAAAATCCGCCAGCTGTCGATCGCGGAGTTGCTGGCCGAGACCATGCGGCGAATTTCGGACGAGGAATCCGTGAGTTCTCTCTACGTCGACTGACGGCTCTTGGCCGCGCCAATTGCGGCCATCGCGGCTATTGGCTATGATTCGCGCCCCGATTCCGGCTGGTCGCGGCCGGGATTTTTAAATTATGCCAATAAAGGCATAAAAATCAGAAATTTAATGGAGAATTCAGATGAAACAGGATTTCAATCTGATTGCGGAAATTCGTGAAGATCAGGGCAAAGGTGCGAGCCGCCGCCTGCGTCTTCAGGGAAAAGTACCCGCAATCCTGTACGGTGCCGGGCGTCCGCCTCGGCTCTTGTCATTCGACCAGAACAAGGTTTTGCAGCAGCTCGAGCACGAGGCTTTCTATTCCAGCATCCTCAACGTCAAGGTTGGTGACAATGTCCAGCCCGTGATCGTCAAGGACATCCAGCGTCATCCGGCCAGGACACAGATCCTGCACATGGATTTCCAGCGCATCGTAGCCGACCAGAAGATCCGCATGAACGTGCCGATTCACTTTGTCGGTGAAGAGATTGCAGTCGGCGTCAAGACCGGCGGCGGCAAGGTGTCTCACCTGATGACGGATGTCGAAGTCTCGTGTCTGCCGAAAGATCTTCCGGAGTACTTCGAGGTTGACGTATCGGCGCTCGATGTCGACGACATGTTGTATCTGTCCGACATCAAGGTCCCGGAAGGCGTCGAAATCATCGAGCTGACACACGGCGAAGAACACGATCAGCCGATCGTCTCGATTCACGTCATCAAGGAACAGGTCATCGAGGAACCGGAGGCTGTTGCAGAAGAACCGGCCGAAGGAGAGGCACCGGCCGCCACTGCGGACGCCAAGTCCGAAGGCAAGCCGGACGAGGATTAGACGCAGGCAATTTTCCTGCTCGAAAAGGCCGCCGACTGGCGGCCTTTTTGTCCGGAAAACCGCTGTCGAGATCATCGAAACAATTCAGTCGAGCAAAACCTGACGATCATGAGCGGCCACTTGTCCATTATCGCCGGCCTTGGAAACCCCGAAGAGCGGTACGAACAGACCCTGCACAATGCCGGCTTCTGGTTCGTCGATGCGCTCGCGCGGAAATACGGTGGCGAATTTCGCTTCGAGAAGCGCTTCGATGCCGAGCTTTGCCGGGTAAAGATAGCCGCCGAGGATGTCTGGTTGATCAAGCCGCAGAGTTTCATGAACCTGAGCGGCGGACCGGTTCGCGGCGTGCTCGATTACTACCGTCTTTCAACCGACAAGCTGCTTGTCGCTCACGACGAGATCGACCTGCCTCCGGGCACGGTGCGGCTGAAAAAAGGCGGCGGTCACGGCGGGCACAACGGCATTCGTGACGTCATCGGGCATTGCGGTGCCGATTTCATGCGGCTGCGACTCGGTGTCGGCCACCCTGGAGATAAGGAGCGGGTCACCGGCTACGTTCTGCAGCAGGCCTCGAAAGACATCGAGGCGGCGGTCATGCGAAACATCGACGAGGCGATGGACGTCGTGCCGATGCTGGTCGAAGGCGGCTTGAACGCAGCGATGAAAGCTCTGCATACGCAAGCTGCGGACAGGGCCTGACCAACGATGGCGATCAAATGCGGCATCGTCGGCTTGCCCAACGTCGGCAAATCCACGCTCTTCAACGCGCTGACGGCGGCCGAGATACCGGCTGAAAATTATCCGTTCTGTACCATCGAGCCGAATGTCGGCGTAGTGCCGGTTCCCGACCCGCGATTGAAAGTGCTGGCGTCGATAGTAAAGCCGCAGAAGGTCATCCCGACGACGATGGAATTCGTCGACATTGCAGGCCTGGTAGCCGGCGCATCGAAAGGCGAGGGACTTGGCAACCAGTTCCTGGCCAACATCCGCGAGACCAACGCGATCGCGCACGTCGTGCGCTGCTTCGAGAACGACGACGTCACCCATGTCGCCGGCAAGATCGATCCTGTCGACGACATCGAAACCATCAATACGGAACTTGCGCTGGCAGACCTCGATGCTGTCGAGAAGCAGCTCTATAAAGCCGAACGCAACGCAAAGGCAAACGAAAAGACCGCCGTCGCCTGGCGAGACCTGTTGCGTAAGGTCAAAGCGCAACTCGACAAGGGCTTGCCGGTGCGCGGGCTGGAGCTTGACGAGAAGGAACGGCCGCTGTTGAGGGATTTACAGCTGCTGACGGCGAAACCGGTCATGTACATTGCCAATGTCGACGAAGGCGGCTTCGACAACAACCGGCATCTGGACGCAGTACGCAAACTGGCTGCTACGGAGAACTCCATCGTCGTGCCGATCTGCGCGGCCATCGAGGCAGAGATCGCTTTGCTGGATGAAGCGGATCGGGCAGATTTTCTCGCTGACCTCGGCATGGGCGAGCCGGGGCTCGACCGCGTCATTCGCAGTGGCTACAAACTGCTTGGCCTGCAGACCTATTTCACCGCCGGCCCGAAAGAAGTGCGTGCATGGACCACACCGGTGGGCGCCACGGCGCCGAAAGCGGCGGCCGAGATACACACGGATTTCGAGAAGGGATTCATCCGCGCGGAGGTCATTGCCTATGAGGACTTCGTGGCGGGAAAAGGCGAGCAGGGCGCCAAGGAAGCTGGACGGCTGCGGCTGGAGGGCAAGGAGTACATCGTGCGGGAAGGCGATGTCATGCACTTCCGCTTTAACGTGTAGAATCAATGCTGCGCTTGCTTGACTAAGCGGAATCGCCAAAGGACAATCTTCGGCCCTCGCGGTACCGCAGCCCGGAATTCGGTGATGTAGCTCAGATGGTTAGAGCGGTGGACTCATAACCCGCAGGTCGGTGGTTCGATCCCACCCATCACCACCAATTTATGATCCGAGGCCGTCCGAGGAGTTCCGAGACGGCCTTTTTTTTGATCGAAAAACATTGGCTTACACCTAAAGTCAGTCCGGTGCCGTCCGGGCAATTCCGTTGACAGCGGTAATTTCACGGGGGCAACATCGGGGCAACTATCCCGCTTTCCAATTGAGTTGCCCCCAATTTTTCTCACTGCATTGAAAGTCAAAAATGCCAGGCCGGCGGCCAAAATCAGGCGGCTGTTCGATGGCGCCGGCTTGTATTTGGAGATTTCTCCGAAAGGAGGCAAATGGTGGCGATATAAGTATCGCTATGCCGGCAAAGAGAAAAGGATCTCGCTCGGTACCTATCCCGATGTCACACTGAAAGAAGCACGCGATCGCCGGTATCAGGCACGAAAGCTCTTGGATGCGTATATCGATCCGAGCGAACATCGGCAGATAATTCAGTCGCAGCTAGTAACCAGCGCGACCAATACCTTTGAAATCGTGGCTCGCGAATGGTTCGCTCAGCGTGAATTGACCTGGGCCCGGAATCATTCGTCAAGAATCATTGGGCGTCTCGAGAACGACATATTTCCCTGGATCGGCAAGAAGCCAATCGACAGCATCACGCCGCCGCAGCTGCTCGAGGTCGTTCGTCGAATTGAAGGCCGAGGAGTTCTCGAGACTGCACATCGAGCCCTTGCAACGTGCGGACAAGTATTCCGGTATGCGGTTGCAACCAGTCGCGCCGATCGAGATGCAACGGCGGACCTGCGCGGAGCACTACCTCCAATCAAACGCAATCATTTCGCAGCTTTCACCGAGCCGGCGGACGTTGCAATCTTGCTGCGCCAGGTACATGGGTATTCCGGATCGGTGGTCGTGCGCTGTGCTATTCAATTGGCGCCTTTGGTTTTCGTTCGACCGGGTGAGTTGCGGCAAGCCAAGTGGGCAGATTTTGATTTGGATGCCGCAGAATGGCGATTCACCGTGTCAAAGACAAATACGCCACACATCGTGCCACTTGCTCGTCAGGCAGTTGCAATTCTGCAAGAGATTCAACCGCTGACAGGTCGTGGTGTCTACGTCTTTCCCAGCGCGAGGAGTGCAAAGGGAATTCGCCCGATGAGCGACAATGCGATTCTCGCCGCCATGCGAAGTATGGGGATTGGAAAAGACCAGATGAGCGGGCACGGATTTCGCGCAATGGCGAGAACCATGCTGGATGAAATACTGGGCTACCGCCCTGAATTGATTGAACAACAACTTGCCCATCAAGTCCGTGACCCGAACGGGCGAGCGTACAATCGTACGAAACACTTGGACGAACGTACGAAGTTAATGCAGGACTGGGCTGACTATCTCGAGGCACTTCGACTCGGTGTGGAGCAGGGTCGCAAACCGACATCAGCGACGAGTGCCCAAGAACAAAGTGCCGCTCAACGCTCGATGTAGTCAAGAAATCCGACGACACGGCAGAATTCAGCGACCTAAGTACACGGCGGTAATTTGTTCGCGCTCGTGCCCGAGTTCCTTACTGATGATCAGTCTGGTTTCCCGATCCTTGGCTTTCTGATCAGGCGTTAGCGCCTTAGTGGGTGGCCCACCGGCTGCCGACGATTTCCAGCCGGTCAATTCCTCGTAGCGTTGTTGGGCATAGGCGTGTCGCAGGCCGTGCAGTTGCGAGAGACCGGCTCTTAATGTCTGACCCTCGTAAATTCTGAGCTGCTGCACGTAGTTTCGGCTGCCGGGGATAAGGGATCCCCGGCCGACCAGCTTGTGCGCACGATCAAGTAGCTGCCGCTGTTCTTCTGTGCGGATCGGCACGGTTCTTTCTTTGCCGCCCTTGGTCCAGCTGGCTTTGAGGAGCAGGTGATCGCCCTGGTCGGCGTAGCCGGGCATGAACTTGATCGCTTCTTCTCGCCTCAGGCCGAAGGCTTGTTGCAGAGCCAGGCTCATTCTCACATATTCGTCCCGTACCTTCGCCAAATCTGCCTCCAACACAGATTTGGCTTTGGTCACGTTGGAGACGAATTGTCGGTTCGGGATCCCGTAATGCTCATTGGATCTGGCGACTACGTTCTGCCGGTTCACTTTCCTTGCCCACCAGCGGAGGGCCGACATCCGGTTCTTGATCGTGCCCGTGGCGACCTCGGTCTTCAGCCAGTGCTGGATCAAGGCCTCAACGTGCTTCGGCTTCAGGGAATGGTCGTGCATGCCCCGGAAGCCGAGCTCGTGCAGTTGATTAGCAATTAACGTCAGCTGCCGCTCCCGCTGCGCCTGGGTACCAAAGCTGCCTTCCCGGTTGTGACGGCACAGTTGTTTGAGTTGGTGGTTCAGGCCTCTCACGGTGTTTCTAGCCTTTTCAGGTTAGTGTTTCCGACCACCCTGCCGCCTTGGCTGGCAGGGCTCACTCATAAAATCTGAGTGACACGGTCATGGGTCACCACTCCCTTAACGACCTGACGGTGCCTGGAACCAGGCAACACCGGTTCTCCCCTGATGGAGGTCGGTCCGGTGCAGACCAACGTGCCCTGGAACAGGGCCTATGAAGAGCATGGCAATACAACACCTCCTTTGAAGTTAACGAATAAACGAACTATCCGCATTGGTTGAAGAGAGACCCGCAGCAATTAGCTGCCCGCGTTGATTTCAGAGTCCTTGAACGCGTGAACCACTTTGAGCGCAGTGGTCGCGACAGAATCCGGTGGAACGACCGCAGCATACGACGGCGTCATTCAGCGGTCATCGAGAAACCCGCGCCACGGCCGTTGTGCTTCATGGCTCAGGCCCGCGCGTCATTACCGCGTGCGGTAATGACGCGCGGGCGTCGCAGCCTGCCTTTCGCATGCCGAGCCTGGCGGCCGGTATGCTCAAGATCATCTGCGCAACCGTTTACCGTCGGCACCGCGACACGACAGGATATGGAGCGGTCGGTGCCGCCAGGGCGGCGGCCTAAATAACAAGAGCGATTCGTGGAAGTAACGCGCGTCGGCCGCATCATTGACGCAATCGCCGACGATGCACAATCTTCACGCTCAATTTTTGAGCCATCGCCAACCATATTAACGATAGCCCAATAACTTAGCGCGGTATGACCAACCGGAATCGAGATTCACATCGGGCGAATCTGTAGGCGACTCAGAGATGTTATAAATTATAACGTCTGGTAACCCGGTTACCAGACGTTATAATTTATAACATCTTTGCGGTTCCCCCCGCGCAGCGTGTGCGTGATGTGCAGAATCGCCGCGATACGAGAAAGTCATACGACGATGGTCGTCGGTTGCGCGTCGAGTGCATATTGATTGATATCGCTGCGGCACGCCGCTTCTCATTTCACGTCAGAGGCGAAACCCAATTTTACAGCTGATACAGACTGGATCGATCAGCATCCAAGTCAAAGTGTGGTTTGGTTTTGAGTTTGAGCGAAGAGTCCCGTTCGAAATAACGTTTCGGGGTTGTCGCGACAATGACCCTGCAGAGTCGGGCCAGGAAAAATTGCTGTTGCTCAACATTGGGTGATACCGATCTTTTTTGGTGAACTGACGATGGCACACCCAATGCGGAAGGACCTGGCGCGGCGTCGGCATCCGGTTTGGTGAGGCATCGGCGGGAGCGCAATCGGAAATGGCGAAAAATCCAAAATTATGGGCGCATTGGTGCCTTGTTACTACGTAAATATTATTTTTGGACCATATATTGACTTGGCTTGGTCTCAAGCGTAAATAGCTCAACGAAATTACCTTGAGCCGGAAGTTTGTAGGAAGGCCGGGCTCAGATCCACGGATTCCGCTGCTGCAACTGGGGGTGGCTATGGGATCGTCAACGCTAGAGCCGCGGCCTGCCCGCATTTTTCAAGATTCTCCGCGCCTGTCCACCATCAAAACCACATTGCTTCGGTTCGCCCTGAGTGGCTTGCTCGCGATAGGTCTCGCACCGTTCCTTGCCGTTTCTGCCCAGACGCTTGACGACTATGCACAGCGCCAAGTCTTCGATTTCGAGCAGTGTGCCAATGCCTGTCAGATCGAGCTCGACCAACAGGTGTTTTCCTGCGGGCCGTTCAGGGAGGACAAGAGCCGGGCAATGCCGGAAGACTGCTTCGAGAGCAACTACGATCAGTACGAACGGTGCATGAATGCGTGTCCGGCCGACCCGCGCAAACAACCGTAGCCCCGCCGTCAGTAACGCAGGTGGCCGTTCGGTTTCCGTGGCATCCAAGACCCCGATTCCCAGCGCGTTCAATGCCGCATGCCAACCTCTTTACCTTGATCGAACAGCGTCATCGACAACGTCCTCCAACCACACGTCTTTCTGTACCCGGTTCAATGAAGGCATCGGCCTTGCCGCGCGGAGATCACATCCCATGTCCACTCTAAAGAAGGCATTTTCCAGCGCTGTTGCTTTGTCGATGGTTGCCATTGCCCTGCCGGTCGCTAGCTGGGCCGCTGTCGGGCGCACCGTCGGTCAGGCCAACGTGTCGGATAGCGGCGAGGCGACCTACACGATCCCGATTAGCGTCCCGAGCGGCATTAACGGTCTTACGCCGGCTCTGGCTCTGGCGTACGGTCATCGCCAGGAAGAAGGCATTGCCGGCGTTGGCTGGAGTGTGTCCGGATTGTCCGAGATTTCGCGTTGCGGGAAGTCTTTTGCTCAGGACGGCGTATCGAAAACCGTCGAGCTGAGTACGGCGGATCGCTTCTGCATTGACGGCAATCAATTGCGATTGACCTTCGGCAGTTATGGTGTTGCGGGTTCAAAGTACCGCAGCGAGGTGGACACCATTGCCCGGTATACCGCTAATGGCACGGCCGGCAATGGTCCGGCGTGGTTCCTGGTCGAAGACAAGAGCGGCCTAGTTTATGAATACGGCAACAGCACCAACTCGCGCATCGAGTCTTTGGCCGCCGGCTGGACCACGACCGCCAGATCCTGGGCTTTGAGCAAGATACGGGACCGGCAGGGCAACGAGATCGTTTTCACTTATGTCGAGGACGGCGCGCCGTACGGCGACTACCGCATCAGCACCGTCACCTACCGAAGCAATCCCGGCCAGGGCGTCGCGGCGGGCTATTCAATCAGTTTTTTCTATGGCACGCAGCCCGCCGGCGATGTCGATGTACCGTATGCCGCCGGCGCCAAAGTGCAGGACATCAAACGCCTGGACCGCGTTGACATACTGTACCTGCCCACGACCCTGGTCCGGCAATACAAACTGGCCTACGAAGTTGCGCTGTCGACGGCCGGACGTAGCCGGGTGACGTCCATTCAGGAATGCGCCGGCGCGCCACTGCAGTGTCTGGTGAAAACTGACTTCACCTACCAGAACGGCACGAGCGACATGACCGCTCTCGGCGCCGAAACATCGAGCGGCTCCAGCATACCCGCCGGTACCAAGGCGCTGCCGATCGACATCAATGGCGATGGCAGGACCGACCTGGTGTATCCATCGAGCAACGTGTCCGGCTTTTGGCACTATCGACTGGCCAATGCCACGGGCGGTTATGACGCCGTGATCAATTCCGGCATTTCCAGTATCAATCACGCGCTGGCAATACCCATTGACCACAACAGCGATGGTCGCGAAGACATCCTCGTGCCCTTCAGTGGCGGCACCTGGTGGGCCATTCACGGCTCCGCCAATCCGTCTCAGGCGCTACTGACGCAAGTCAACACCAGCGCTCCCGCTGTCAGTACAGCGGGCAATGCCACGGCAGTGGATATGGACGGTGACGGTCGTGACGACCTGGTGTGGGGCGAGAACGTGGCCTATCAGGTCAATTCCGGTGTGTTCGTCCGCTACCGCCTGGCCACAGGAAACGGCTTTGCGACAACGGCGACGGTGATATTCGACGGCGACGGAGAATGGGAGCTGGCGGGGCCCACTTTGTTTGGTAGTGGCTTTGAACAGCATCGCGGAAAACGTTTTGACGCGAATGGTGATGGCATGGCCGATCTGGCGATCAACACCGTGCAAGACCGCGGCACCCACCCGAACGAGCCAATTTGGTACAACTACACGACCGTCTACCTGGGCGGCGGCGCCGGTACCTTCAGTGTCTATAACCAGAATCCGGCAATTGGATTGCCGATCGACATGAACGGGGACGGCTACACCGACATCGCCTTCAAACCGTCTATCGGCACGATGCAAATTGCGTTGAGCACCGGCAAGAGTTTCGCGCCTGTGGGGGGCGGGCCGGATCTCACTAATTATAATTTCAACCTCGCGGTGGCCATGGATTGGGACGGTGACGGCATGCAGGACTTGCTGATTCCCAATACATCATCCAGCACCTGGTACTACTTCCGGTCACTCGGCGAATCGTTTGCGACCGCAGTCAACACAGGCCTGGCCACCTCCAGCGCGACGGCGGCCTTTGCCATCGATTCCAATGGCGACGGGCTCGACGACATAGGCTACGTTACCTCGGCGGGCCTTTACGTCTATCGGGCTCATTCCGGCGTCAAGCCGGACCTGCTGGCAACGGCGACTGACGGCAACGGCAACACGATCACCTTCAACTATCAGCCGCTGCCGCAAAGCACGTACACCAAGTATTCATCTGCGACCTTTCCGAATCAGGACTACGCCGGCCCAACGTACGTGGTGTCATCAGCGGTGCCCAGTACCGGCATCGGCAGCGGAACGTACACGCTGACTTACACTTACGCCGGCGCAATTATGAACGTCAACGGACGAGGACTTGCCGGTTTTGATCTGAAAACGACGCAGGACAGCCGCAACGGCATCAAGGTGAAGGAATACTTTCTGCGCGATTTTCCGTACCGCGGTCGCCTGTACAAACGCCAGATGACGCAATCCAACGATACAATGATCCAGGAAGTGACCAACACCTGGCAGGCGATCGTTGGCGGCACCGGCTTCCAGAACTACCACTTTCCTTACGTGCAACAATCGCTGGAAAAGAACTACGAAGCCGGCGGCACGTACAACGGCGCGCAGCTCAACGAAATTTCGACCACCACGGTTGTCGATACGTACGGCACGCCCACCAGTGTCACCAAGGTGACGACGGAAATGTCGACGGCCAATGGCGCACAAGCGGGCGCAATTTTTACCGAACAGGTCCTGAATTCCACGATTACAGACAACGTAACGACCTGGTGCCTGGGCAAGGTCGGACAAACCGATTGGATCAATTCGCACAGTCAAGCGTACGGATCGCAAATCACGCGCACCGTCACCCGAACCTGGGAAACTAGCAGTTATTGCCGTCTGTTGACGGAAGTTACCGAGCCGGCGAGCAGCACCTACAAGGTGACCAGGGGCGTCGGTTACGACGCCTTTGGCAACGTCAATTCGGAAACCGTCACCGGCGTCAACATGACGGCCCGTACAACCACCACTAACTGGGGCACGACCGGCCAGTTCCCGGTCACGGTAACCAATCCGTTGAGCCAGGTAACGACTCTAGGCTGGGACGCGGCGAAAGCCGTTCAAACCAGTACCACCGATCCGAACGGTCATGTCGTTTCGTCACTGTACGACGAGTTCGGCCGCAAGACTCGCGATACGCGAGTGGACGGCACGTACACGACGTACACGTTGACGGCATGCACCTCCGGCAACAGTTACTGCGGCACGTCGTACAGCCGCGTCAAAACCAAACTTCGTGCCTTGGCAAAGAATACTGCCGGTACCGAGATCCGCTACGACGACAGTTTTGTCGACAAAATGGATCGTCCGGTGCAAAGCGAAAGACAGACGCTCGGCGGCGCCGTATCCCGGGTGCGCACGATTTACGATACCCTCGGTCGTGTCTCGCAACAGTCGGCGCCATCTTTTGCTGTTACGCCTGCCTACAATTCCACGACGACCTACGACCTGCTCAACAGACCGACGCAGATTTCACGGCCAATCGATGTTGGCAATCCGGCCTTGCAGTACACGATCACGGACTATTTCGGCCTGACTACCACGACTACCGACGCGGAAGGAAAGATATCGACCAAAGTTTCGGATGCACTCGGTCGCGTGTACCGCTCCATCGATCACGCCGGCTATTACCAACAGTTTGAGTACGATGCTTTTGGTAGTGTTCGTCGCGTCAGTGATGCGGCCGGCAACAACCTGATGCAGGCAACTTACGCGTACGGTATCGAGGCGCACCGGCTGAGCTCCGATGATATGGACATGGGCGCGTGGACATACTCGCCGAATGCGTTGGGTGAGCTCGTCGCCTATACGGACGCCAAGGCGCAAAATTTCTCGGCAACATTTGACCAGTTGTCGCGTCCGCTGACACGCACTGAACCTGGCGCCTCCGCCACCTGGACCTGGGGCACGTCAGCGGCTGCGCACAACATCGGTGCACTGGCTATGATCTCGACCAGCGGCCATTCAGAATCGTTTTCCTACGATACCAAGGGACGCATCAGCCAGCGCACGATCGTCTCGGATGCGACCTACCTGATCAATTACGCATTCGACGCTACCACCGGCCTGCTGGACTCGTTGCAGTATCCGACGAGTACGTCGAGTTATCGACTGAAACTCAAATACACGTATCAATACGGGATGCTGCAAAAGGTCAGCGATTTTGCGGTACCGGCGACGGTGTTCTGGCAGGCGAACGCGGTCGATGCCCGCGGCAACGTTATTCAGCAGACGCTGGGCAACGGCCTGCAATCCATCCGCGGCTTCGATGAAGTGACCGGTTTGCCCGATTACATCCAGTCCGGTCCCGGTGGCAGTGCGACGCTGCAGAATCTGGAACTGATCTGGAACAAGGTCGGCAGCCTCACGCAGCGCAAGGACGGGAAACGTTCGCTGACCGAGGACTTCTTATATGACGACCTGCACCGGCTCGACAACTCGACGCTGAATAACGAGCCGAACCTTGATCTGTCGTACGATACAGTAGGCATGGGCAATATAACTTTCAAGAGCGACGTTCACGCTTCCGCAACGTGGACCTACCACGCGACCAAGAAACACGCGGTCATTACCGCCGGAAGCAACTCGTACGGCTACGATGCCAACGGCAACCAGAGCACGCGCAATGGCCAGACGGTGACCTGGACCAGTTACAATTACCCGAGTCACGTGCCGAACGGCACGAAGTATCACGATTACTTTTACGACGCCAACCGGCAACGCTGGAAGCAGGTGTACTTCAATGGTTCGACGAGCGAGACCACGATTTTCGTCGGCGGCATCCTCGAGAAACACACTGCCGACGGTATCACCAAACACCGGCATTACATCAATGCCGGCGATCAGCCGGTGGCGTTGCTTACCCGGCCGAGCAGCGGTGCCAACACCACGCAGTACCTCCTGCTGGATCACCTGGGCAGCGTGGCCGAGATCACCAACAGCCTGGGTACCCTGGACGTCCCGGAGAACTTTGCCGCCTTTGGCGAACGGCGCGATGCCAGTGACTGGAGCGGACCGCCCAGCGTTGGCGAGGAAGCGGCCATGAACGCCGTCACGCAACGCGGCTTTACCTTCCACACCAACTCCGAGGGGAGTTCGCTGATTCACATGAACGGGCGGATTGCGGATGGGTTGACCGGCCGGTTCCTGTCGCCGGATCCGTACGTATTTGAGCCGCAGCTGACGCAGTCGTTCAACCGCTACAGCTACGTCCGAAACAATCCGTTGACGTACACGGATCCGAGCGGCTTTTGCCCTGACGCACTGATTCCAGGCGGTGTGTGCTGGTCAGCAATTTCGGCGGTAGGCAGCTACTTATGGAGAAAAACCTTCGGCAGAGGGTCAAAACGCCCGCCGCCAACGGGTTGCATCAATGGCGCGAGCGGTGTCGGCTGTTATGGTAAGGCCATAGCCAAGAAGCTGTACAACATCGCCAGCGATATTTACGGGCTGCCGCGGCTGGGTGCTCCGCCGGTCTGGGGTGTTGGCAACGGAACGTTTGGCAGCGGTGAGTGCACTATTGTCCCGAATTGCATGAATCTTAGCGATGAACTGAGCGAGCCTGTCTCGTCTGTTGTCGCAAAGCGAGCCATCGCAATTGAAGCAGTGCAAAAAGCATTAGCAGCGCTCTTGTCTGACGAAGATAAAAGAGAATATGGCGGACTATTGTATCGTAATTCTGATCGAAGCTATGGCTATACAAAAGAATTGATTAGAGGCTCGCCACCCTCTGAATGTGATGGCGCGCTGGGGTGTGTTGATGCTTTTGAAGCAAGCGACCAAGTTCCAAAAGGTGCTCGAATAGTGGGAACCTTTCACGCTCACCCAAATGATAGAGTCGATGTTGTGTTTGGCAGGTTCTCACCTGACGACCTTAGAATAGCGCAAGGGCAAAATCCTTTGCGTCTCCCGATCGACAGTTACGTTATTACGACAGACGGCCGAATTGACGAGTACGATAGTGTACTTGAATCAATAAGTACGATTTGGCCAAGGAAATAGTCTACGCGTCTATTCGGAGGGTGACTTTCATGTCTGGTAATACGAGGTTAGCCGTGGTTTTCTCGGGCTTGGTACTATGTTGCTTTTCACAAGGCGCCGCTGGTTCTTGTTGGCAGGATTATGATCGACCGCATACTATTGCGGATGCCATTCGACACTTGGATGTACGGCTTAGCGAAACAGAAAAGCAGGAAATAAGGAATACAAATCGAGATGATCTGACGACAATTGCGCTCAAGTACGGTATGCAAATGAGATACGAATGGGGATTGTGGCATAGCTCAGAATTGGCGCTACAATTCGAAGCCAATGGTGTTTTTCAAGCTGAAGATATGACCTCTCTAATCATTGATCTTTACTGGAAGCGCTTGAACGGATTATCGCTGAACTTCAAGGAATCGGTAGCGCATTTCCGTGAAGACTATGATGACCTGGCTGCCAGTATCGACAGCACAGGGATAATAATTGGCGACGCCGACAATGTAACGCCACCGCCCGATCCAACAAAAGTCAAGGACGAAATCATTGAGATCGATTGACGGTCGATACGTACGGGAATGTCCAGCACGACACGCTCTGCGCCTGTATCGACAGTTTTCGGGCTCGTGCCGTTGCGGTAGTTGCCAGCGGCTTGCTCGGCTTCGTCGGCCAGGTGAACGGCCATCTCGGCACCGAGCATCCGTTCCGCCAACGCCTTCTTCAGCTCCGTCGCAAGGCTCCCGAAATCAAGCGCCCCGCGCGCCCCTCGTTCCGCGATCAACTCATCAAGCAGCTCTCGCGATATCCCATCGTCTTTCTTCTTCGCCATACGTCTCTCCCTTCACAGGTTGCATCGTTTGGGTCACAAACACAAGATTCCTTACACCCTCCATCGTGGAGTAGGCGATTGAACAAAATACCGTACTTAGTGGCATTCTTGTCCGCGTGTGCCGCAATTGCCAAATATCCAATTGGAAGCATGAACGCAATGGCTACAGACAATAAGTAAAGTGTTCCGGTAGTACCGCTGGTCTACGAGTCAGCGACAATCGCAAGAAAGAATCGGCAGCAATTTGTCGATACGATGATAGAATTTGCGACAATTCATGGATTTGCGATTCGGACTGAATCGGCTGATTCGGTAATCCCCCCGGAAAATAGCGGTGTTTAGAAGTAGAATTTTCCACTTAAGGAGATTCTACAAATGAAGAAGACGAAGTTTTCGGAAAGCAAGATTTTTCAGGTACTTAAGGAAGCAGAGTCGGGTGTACCGGTACCGGTACCGGAGCTGTGCCGAAAATACGGATTCAGCAACGCGAGTTTTTACAACTGGCGCTCGAAGTTTGGCGGCATGCAGGTGTCGGACATGAAACGACTGAAGGAACTCGAGGAAGAGAACCGGCGGTTGAAGAAGATGTACGCCGAGTCGCAGATGGATGCCGAGATCTTGCGGGATGCCCTGGCGGGAAAGTACTGAAGCCATCTTCTCGCAAGGAGATGGCTGAAAATGTCGTGGCTGAGCAGCGCATAGCGATTCGCCGGGCCTGCCGGTTGTTCTCGATCTCGGAGACCTGCTACCGCTATCAGGCGAAGTTCAGCGAGGAGAATGCGGTGCTTGCGGACTGGCTGCTTCGGTTGACGTACGCGAACCGTCGCTGGGGCTTTGGGCTGTGTTTTCTGTACCTGCGGAACGTCAAAGGCATGAGCTGCAATCACAAACGAGTGTATCGGATTTACCGGGAACTGGAACTTAATCTGCGGATCAGGCCGCGGCGGAGGCTGAAGCGTGACAAGCCCGATCCGCTGGACGTGCCGCGGCAGATCAACACTGTCTGGTCGATTGACTTCATGCACGATCGTCTAGCCGATGGTCGCGCCTTCCGAACCTTCAATGTGCTGGATGATTACAATCGCGAAGGACTGGGCATTGAAGTCGATTTGTCGTTGCCCTCGGCACGCATCATTCGGACTCTCGAACGGATTATTGAATGGCGCGGCAAGCCCGGTTACATACGCTGTGACAACGGATCGGAAATGACCAGTGGTGATTTTCAGACCTGGGCAAAGCAACAAGACATTGGCGTACTGTTCATTCAACCGGGCAAGCCTGCTCAGAATGCTTACATCGAACGCTTCAATCGCACTGTGCGTCACGAATGGCTGGATGAACATTTGTTCACCAGCATCGATCACGCACAACAGACTGGAACAGAATGGTTGTGGCGTTACAATGCCGACAGACCGAACATGGCATTGGGCGGTATTACCCCGTATCAGAAATTAGGAATGGCAGCGTAACCTCTACTTCCGACCTCCGCTAAAAATGGGGGGATTACCATTCGAATAGTAGCGATCTAATTATTCAAGTGTGGCGCGAAGAATTCAAATTGGTTGCAAATAATCCGTTCGACCCATTCATTTTCAATATTGGAATATATCCTACTTGCTCCAAGAACGTTTCCACTGACCTAGCAAAGGCCTTAATGTCTGAGCTCCTTGAATCTGTCGCCAATTTGGGCATGCTGGAGTGAGTCATTCGCCAAACTTACTATCTTCGATCTGAAATCGGTACTTCTGTCGAGTGTTAGACCGCGGCACCTGGTATCAAGTGTCAGGGCGAATATCACGCCGCACAAGTATTGGCATTGTTTTAATCGGCATATTCAAATATCGTTCTAGGCGATTATTGAACTTTGGGGTTTCGCGATGCATTGATTCTCGTGCAGGCCCAATCTTGGACATCTTCGGGTGTCCAACCAACTACTCTGGGTCCCAAGCATATCTGAGGAGGAAATTCACCTCGGCGGATCATTTCGTAGATGGTGGAACGGGATAGCCCGGTGCAATCTATCACTTCTGGGAGTCGCAGAAACTTTTTGGCGGTCATCTAAATCGAATGCTCGCTTCCAAACCTGACCTTTAGAATGTGCGCAGATTCTTTAGTATTCGACGATATAGGCAAGCAATCCTTGAATGAGTTTCTGGCAAGAAATGCGCATTCGATTCCGCGTCCATTTGTCGAATAAATAGCGAACTTCGACCCAAAAATCTCGGGGGCAACAGGAGGGGTTACTAGCTTACGGTACGACAAATAAATAATTTGGAATCAACTACCTACAGTCACGTTTCGATCCCACCCATCACCACCACAAACACAAAAACGCCCCCTTGAGGGGCGTTTTTCTGTTTGAGCTGCCGCTGCGGAGATCACCACCGAAGGGTTTCGAGCATTTGTCGGAAAATTACTTAAGGTCAATCGGCGTTGGGCCGGAAACGTGACTACTGGCTTACTCAGGCCGACTGCCCGAGCATCAGGACATTCTGATATTGTTCGCATTCTCTTAAATGCGGTCGTTAACCGGACTTCGAATGTTCAATTGGCTGGGCAATCTCATGACGCGTCGCACGGCGATCGGCGATGGTCGAAGCAACCCGGCGCTGCAGTTTGCGGTGCAACAGGCGGCCGTCATTTTTGACGAGTTACCGGGCAAGGATCAGATCGACGAACGCTCCAGGCATCGCCTGGCGCGGCAGCTGTACCTCGATCTCCACGAAATCTTCAACGCCGGTTCTCCGGCCGATACCGCTCGACAAAAACTCGCCCCGCAGGTATTGCGCTTCGCGCTCTTGAAAGTCGTCTTGATTCCGCCGCATCCTAAGACGGATGATTCCGGCTTGCGCGGTTTGCCCGGAATCACAGGCGAGCTCAACGCGCATATCGCCTCGCTTGTACGGCACGATACCGATCTGCACACGGCATTGTTCGAGAACTCCGAGTCCGAAAGCAGTGAACAGATAGAGCAACTCCTTTACCAGGCGTACTGGCGATGTTGCTGGTGCCTCGAGACCTTCAATTCGGCGCGCAAGGACCTGGGCGACGTATTTCAGGATGGCGACTGGTTCCTGCCGTTCGTGTACGCAGCCTGCGCCAACCAGGAGAACAGCTACCGCCTGGACATCGGTATGCCGCCGGCATTCGAAGCGCCGCTCGCGATGACGGCTCCGGTTGCCTATTCCCTGTTTACCGACATCGTCCTGTCCGGAGCGAGGCAGCCATTGTTCGAATGGTCCGAGTACCATCGCGGCAGAAGCATTCCGATGCCGGACTTCGACGGAAAAACTACACTGAAATACTGACCGGGTTCCGATTCGGCTGGTTGATCTGCGACAGGTCGATAAGCCGGTCGCACATCGCCAGTGTCTCGGCACGGTGCGCAACGATCACACGCGTAACCGGCAGGTCATGCAACGCGGTGACTATCCTGCGTTCGCTGCGGTTGTCCAGGCTGCTGGTGGCCTCGTCGAGGAAAAGTATACGCGGTGACCGGTACAGCGCCCGCGCGAGCAGGATGCGCTGTTTCTGGCCTGCCGAAAAGCTGTCCCCCATATCTCCAACCAGCGTGAGATAACGCATCGGCAGCGCATCGATCTCGGTATCGATACTCGCGGCGACGGCAGCCTTGCGGATTTCTTGCAAATCCGCTGCATCGTCGAACGCTGAAATGTTCTGCGCAATGCTGCCGGCGAGCAGCTGATCCTGTTGCATGACGATACCGAACTGCCGCCGCAAGGCCTGCGCGGTGTCGGGCCGCATTCTTTGCCCGTCAAAATATAACTCGCCGCTCGCCGCTTGCAGCAGGCCGATCATGATTTTAAGCAATGTCGTTTTGCCGAATCCGGAAGGGGCCGAAATTCCGACGCATTCTCCCGCTTCGATGTGAAACGAAATGTTGCGCAGAATCCATTGTTCGTCACCGCTGTATCGAAACCAGATATTGCGGACCTCGATCGCACCGTCGAGCGCGGGCCCGGACTCGACAGGCGCCGATGAGGTCGGACCGGTCGCCTCGGGTTTCGTATCCACTATGTCTGCGATCCGCTCCAGGTGAATACGAGCCAGCCGGAACTGCAGCAAACCCTGAACGAGGTTAATCGAGCGGCTCGAAAACTGGGCCGAGTAGGCGAGGAAGGCGACCAGCATGCCTACTGTCAATCTGAGATCGAGAATAGCGAGTACGCCGACGTACACGACCAATACGTTTTGCATGGAGAAAATCGCCAGTTCCAGGCTGGCTTCCAGCACTGAAAGGCGGCGCACCCTGGCAGCCGCGTCCAACGCGTCCGCAATGCGGTTGCGATAAGCGCATAACCTTTGCGACTGGATGCCGAAGTTCTTGATCGTCAGCGCACCACGGATCGATTCGAGCAAGAAGGTATCGGCCGTGGCGTCGGCAATCAGTTGTTCACGCGATTGCAGTCGAATCGACGGAAACAGGGAAAGTCGAACGATCGCATACAGCAGGACAGTCGACAGAACGACGACGGCCAGGTGCCAGCCGTACAAGAGAATGACGATTCCCGTCGTCGCTGCCATGAGGCCATCGACGACGATTTCTGCCGCACGGCTGGAAACCAGCTCGCGAATCGGTTGCAGCGATCGGAATCGGGACTGGATATCGCCGACGCTGCGTTTCTCGAAATAGTCCAGCGGAAGGCGTAGTAGCTGCTGGAACAGTGCGGACGTCCAGCCGAAATTGAGGCGTGTGCCGAAGTAGAACACACACCAGGAACGCAGCCCCGTTGTGACGGCGTTGATAATTGCTATGGCGCCGAATGAGACGGCCAGCAGAATCATCAATTGCCGATCGCGTGAGAGCACGACTTGGTCGATCGCGAATTGCAGGTATGCCGGCGTGACAAGGGCGAATACCTGGATCGCAGCGGACAACGCCAGAAGCTGAGCAAGCGGCTTCAGCAGGCGCCCGTTGCCGCGCAGCAAATCGGCGAAGCCGAGCCGGGGAGCAGCCCGTCGTGTTGCGAAGTTGAATGCGGGACGAAGCTCGAGCGCAACACCGGTAAACAATTCCGAGCATTGGCGATGCGAGATCTTGCGCCTGCCTGTGGCCGGATCCGCAATCTGTACGCCGACCGCGGTCACTCGCTCGAGAACCACGAAGTGATTCATGCGCCAGTGCAATATGCACGGCAGGCGAAGCTGTCGCAGCTCGGGGCGTTCGAGGCGCAACGCCCGGGTATCGAGATTCAGCGACTGCGCGGCTTGCATGACCGCAGGGAGCGCCTGGCCCTTCAGGGATACGGGGCTGCGAAGTCGCAGCTCCGCCAGGGAAACGCGATGCCGGTGGAAGCTCGCGATCATGGCAACGCAGGCAAGTCCGCATTCGGCGGCTTCCGCCTGCAATTCGAGCGGAACCTTTGTCCGGGAAAAGAAATCGAGAACAGGCCCGTGCATCTCAGCGTGTCGGCTGGAACCGTCGTTTCGTGCCAAGGGCCGGTGCCATCATCCATTCGAGCAAGGTCCGTTCCCCAAGCAGGATGTCGGCCCTGAACGTCATGCCCGGCGTCAGTGCGCGCGGTTGTCCGTCGACATTCACGGCTTGCCGGGCCAGTGTTGCCCGCACCCGGTAGACCGGCTCGGTGATCGCCACTGGCAGGCGTGCATCGCCCGGAAAGAGCAGCGACCCGGCGGCACGCTCGAGTTTTGCACTGTAGGTGCCGTACTTTTCGAACGGGTATGCATCGAATCGCAGCTCGACCGCTTGCTGTGCATCGAGCAAGCCGATGCTGCGCCCCGGTACGAGCAGTTCGGCATGCATCGTGGTCGATTCGGGAATCAGGCTCAGTGCCAGCGAATCGCTTGAAACGGTCTGTCCTCTCGTGATGTGTATTGCGCTGACAGTGCCGTCGATCGGTGCGACGACCATCTGCGCAAGGCCGGCACGAACGACGGCCATTCGCTGTGCGAGTCGGCCGGAGCTCTCAGCAATTTCTGACAAGCGAGTATTCAACAGGTGCTGCAGCTGATCGAGCCGCGCCTGCGCATCCTGGCGATCTGACTCGAGTTCGGCTATACGACCGGCCGCCGATTCGACGGCCATTTGCCTTTCGACTGTCGTCATTGCAACGGCGTCATGGTCCCTCTCGGAGAGGAATCCCTTTTGACGCATGCCCTGTGCGCGTTCGGCATCTCTTCTTGCAACGACAAGACGTTGCTCGCCGAGCTGCAGCTGCCGATTAAGCGAGCCGATGCGGTACGTCGTATTATCGATGACCTGGGTCAGCCGTTGTGACTCTTTCTCGAAATACAGTCGCTGTTCTTTGAGCTGCAGGTCCAGTGCCGACTTTTCCACGCTGAGCGCGTCGAGAATTTCTCCGTTGGTCGCTGCCGACATGCCGTCGTTTCGCGACGTCATCAGTGAGAAAAGGGTTGCGCCGGCAGCAACGGACGCACCCTCGCCAACCGGGATTTCAGTCACGATACCGGCTGCCTGTGGATAAACCCGGACTTCACCTGCGCTGACGGCGACAAAGCCGCTGACCGTCTCACGCTGGGTGTAGCGGCCAAGCACGGCAATCGCGATCAGGGCCGACGCGATTAACGTTACCGTAATGGCCGCGACAGAAAAGCTGATCGGCGCGGCCAGCAACACGGAGCCGAACACGCTGTTACGGCTATCGCGTAGCGCCTCGGCGCGGAACAGTGATGTCGCTTGCGCTGACTTGCCGATCCCGGTCATCGGACCAAGATTGCAGCAAAGTCCGTGACGGGTGTGCGCGCGAAACTGCCAACTATTCTAAGAAAGGGAGATTACAGCTCGAGAGCAGGCTTTCAATTGCTGGCGACAGGCTTTCGGAAGGCTAGGGAACCTCTGATTAATTCGTCATTGCGAGGAACGAAGAGACGAAGCAATCTTTAAGTCATTGAATAAGAAGTAAGAGATTGCTTCGCTGCGCTCGCAATGACGGTGGATTTCGAATTAATCTGAGGGTCCCTAGAAGAGTCCGGTTATCCGCCGGTTTTCGTCGACGCTGATATTTTCCGATGCCGGTTTCCTCGGCAGGCCGGGCATCGTCATGATCTCACCGCAAATCACCACGACGAATTCTGCCCCTGTCGCGAGCCGAACTTCGCGGACCGGCAGGTCATGTCCGCTCGGTGCCCCGAGCAACAAAGGATCTGTCGAAAAACTGTACTGGGTTTTCGCCATGCACACGGGATAGCGGCCGTAACCTTCTTCCTGGAACTGTGCAAATTGGGCACGTACCTTCTTGTCCGCGATAACGTCCTCGGCGCCATAGATGCTGCGCGCGATGTGCCGGACCTTGTCCCAAAGCGTCATCTTGTCAGGATACAGGGTTCGGAACTGCGACTTGTGACGCGCGATCATGTCGACAACGCGCTCGGACAGTGCAATCGCTCCCTTGCCGCCGAGTTCCCAATGCGACGATACGGTGCATTCGACTTCGAATTCCGCACAATACTTGCTTATGGCTTCGTGCTCTGCATCCGTGTCCGAGATGAAATGGTTGATGGCAACCGTCACCGGCACGCCGAACTGTCCGATGTTGCGAATATGCCTGCCAAGGTTTTCGCAGCCGGCGATAACGGCATCGACGTTTTCCTTGTTCAGATCGCTTTTCGCAACTCCGCCATGCATCTTGAGTGCCTTGGTCGTGGCGACCAGCACTACCGCATCCGGATGCAAGCCCGCCTTGCGGCACTTGATGTCGAAGAATTTTTCGGCACCGAGATCGGCACCGAAACCGGCTTCGGTGACAACGTAGTCGGCGAGCTTCAGCGCGGTCTTGGTTGCCATTACCGAGTTGCAGCCGTGCGCGATGTTGGCAAACGGTCCGCCGTGCATCAGTGCCGGATTGTTTTCGAGTGTCTGTACCAGGTTCGGCTGAAGCGCGTCACGCAATAGCGCGGTCATGGCACCTTCGACTTTCAGCTGACTGACGGTGACCGGTTTGCGATCCCTCGTATAGGCAACGGTGATCTTGCCGATACGAGTTCGCAGGTCTTCGAGACTGGTTGCCAGGCAAAACACCGCCATGATTTCGGAAGCAACCGTGATGTCGAAACCGGACTGCCGCGGAACTCCGTTGCCGGGACCGCCGAGGCCGGTCGTGATATCGCGCAACGCACGGTCGTTCATGTCCACGACGCGTCGCCAGCTGATGCGGCGCGGGTCGATGTTCAGTTCGTTGTCCCAGTGAATGTGATTGTCGATTACCGCAGACAGCAGGTTGTGCGCTGCTCCTATCGCGTGAAAATCACCGGTGAAATGCAGGTTGATGTCGGTCATCGGGATGACTTGCGCATAGCCGCCGCCGGCCGCGCCGCCTTTCATGCCGAAACAGGGCCCGAGGCTCGGTTCCCGGAGGCAGATCATGGCCTTCTTGCCGATTGCGCAGAGCCCGTCACCGAGGCCTACGGTTGTCGTGGTCTTTCCTTCGCCGGCCGGGGTCGGGGAAATGGCAGTTACCAGGATGAGTTTGCCGTTCGGCTTTCCATTCAGTCGCTCGAGATAGTCGTAACTGATCTTGGCCTTGTCGTGGCCGTAAGGAATCAGGTTCTCGTTGGGTATTCCCAGTTGATCTGCGATTTTCATAATCGGCAGCTTCTTCGCCGCCTGCGCGATTTCGATATCGGACGGTACTTTTTTCATGAGGCTTTTCTTTATTTTTAGGGTTTAATGGCGCCAGCGAGTTATTCGATCGGGCGTCAGCAGGATCTGGCGCACTCTAATAGAAGTATTGGACATTTGCACCGCTTCGATATCGGCTACACTTGATATCGACGCAAAATTCCACAATATGACACGGGGACTGCGATATGGCCTTCCTGACAAGCACTTCACCAACCTTGAAAAAAATCTCCTGCCAAATGGCGTCGCTCTTCCTGGCAATGTTTTGCATTTCGGCAAACGTCAGCGCAGCTGGCAGCTACGCAGATCTTGTTGAACTATTCGACGATTGGCGGGAGTTCGAACGACCGCCCATGAAGGATGGTGCACCGGATTACACTGCATCAAGATTCGACGCGGCTTTCAAGGAGCTTGGCAAATATCGCGCAAGACTCGACGCAATTGATCCGGGTTCATGGCCGCTCGAGCAACAGGTGGACTGGCATATCGTTCGTGCCGAGATGAACGGATTCGATTTCAATCATCGGGTGCTGAAACCCTGGGTCCGGGACCCGGCCTACTATCAGTCCGTTTGGATGGCGAGAAGCGATGTGCCGGCGCATGAAGGCCCTGCGAATCATGCATTGCTGGAATTCTGGACTTATTCGTTGCCATTGTCTGCCGGTGAGCGGCAGCGACTTATCGGGGATCTGCAAGTTATTCCACCACTGCTCGCACAGGCACGAGGAAACCTGACCGGCAATGCCGGTGACCTGTGGCACGCCGGAATCAAGAACATCAGGGACCAGGTTACCGATCTCGAAGTCATAGCGTCTGCAGTCAATGCCGACAGTGATGCCGAACTCGCGGCCGCCATCGGCGCGGCGTCGTCGGCCAGTGCGGCGTTCGTCGAGTGGCTGGAGCAGCAGGCACCGTCCAAAACCGGCCCGTCCGGAGTTGGCAAGGACAACTACACCTGGTACCAGCAGAACGTTCACTATGTTCCGTACACCTGGGAACAGGAGGTGACGCTGCTGCGACGCGAGCTCGAGCGCGCCTGGTCATCGCTCGAACTCGAGGAGCACCGCAATCGAAACGAGCCGCCGCTGGTCGCGATAAGCAGCGCGGAGGAATACGAGCATCGCGCCGATCTGGCTGCCACCCGCTTCATGGCCTTCCTCGATGAGCAGGACATCCTGACCGTCAAGGACTACATGGAACCCGCGCTGCGCGAACATCTCGGGCGTTTCGTGCCGCCGGAGCAAAGAAACTTCTTTCAGATTGCGATGCACTACGATCCGACGACTTTGTACGCGCACTTCTATCACTGGTTCGAGCTGGCGCAGATGGACAATGAGCCGCATGCCAGTCCGGTTCGCCGCGGCGCGCTGCTGTACAACATTTTCGACAGCCGCAACGAGGGCACCGCAACCGCGGTAGAAGAGATGTTCATGCACGCCGGCCTGTATGACGACAATCCGCATGTTCGGGAAATCGTCTGGATCATGCTGGCCCAACGCGCAGCCCGCGGGCTGGGCTCGCTGTATGCGCACGCGAATATCATGACGATGGCCGAGGCCGGAGAGTTTCACGCGGAACTAACTCCGCGCAACTGGATGAGCAAGGAACTGGACCTGCTGGCATTCGAACAACACCTGTACCTGCGACAGCCGGGCTACGGAACCAGTTACATCACCGGCAAGATCCTGCTCGAACGTTTGCTCGCGGATAGAAGCAAACAAATGAACGGAGACCTGTCCCTGTCTCGGTTTTTCGATGAACTGAACCAGGCCGGTGGTGTGCCGATTTCGCTGGTCAGCTGGCAGCTGACCGGTAATGATGCGCACATCAGAACGATTCTTGGAACCGAGTGACGCGAAAGCGATTGCGCATCGTTGCGGATAAGGCGCAAAATAGTAGCGCAGCAACAACAAATAACAGATCAGGACGGCTGCCGATTTTTTCTGAACTCGAACAGCTGTTTTCAGTCTCGCGTTTGGTGTTTACAATGATCGTGCAATAGCAATCCCGTTCTGCATCGACAATAGAACGTGCAAACTGTGGAAGTTGTGGTGATAGTACGACAATAAATCTGGAGCAGGATTTTCTTAAATCAGGCAGCGTTGCCGGGCGATTTTCAAGGCAGCCTGTCTGAAACTCAGGGGGAGTTGAAATGAAATATCTCGTGTCATCGGCCGGGGCACTATGTGCCGCCCTGGCAATAAATCTGTCGACCGTTCAGGTTCAGACAGCCAGTGCACAGGAAGCGGAGGTGCTGGAAGAAGTCGTCGTGACCGGATCGCGCATACGGCGCAATCCCCTCGACGAAGCCGCCGCCATCATGGACATCACGCGGGACGACATCAACAAGTCCGGCATGACCAACCTCGGCGATGCCTTGCAGAACCTGCCTATCTCCGGTTCCGCAATCAATTCGCAGTTCAACGTTCCCGGCAATTCCGGATTCCCGCAGGACGGGTCCGGTATCGGCGCCGGTGCGGTCGAACTTGCGATTCGCAATGTCGGCGCGAAGCGCACGCTGGTGCTGGTCGACGGCCGGCGCTGGGTCGCGGGCGGCAGTGCGTCAGGTGTTGCAAGCACTGTCGACCTGAACACGGTGCCCGACAATGTCATCCAGCGAGTCGAAGTACTGCAGGATGGCGCATCGGCGATCTACGGCTCGGATGCCATCGGCGGCGTGGTCAACATCATTACCGACCAGGACTTCGACGGACTGCGGTTCGACGCCCAGGGAGGCGGCTACCTTTCGGAAGGTGACGGGGAATCTTACGAGTTCGCCGGCCTTTGGGGTGGCGGAAATGATGCGACGCACGTGATCTTCAGCGCAAGTTACAAGGAAGAGCGCGGTGTCGATACGGCGGATCGCAGCCGGTCAGCTTATCCAACTCCGGATGCGACCAGTTGTGCGGCCGGTGGCTGTTCCTCGTTTACGCCACAAGGACGATTTGTTTTGGGTCCAAATTTCAATTTCTGGGACGCGACCCTGAATGACGGTGTGGTCAACGACGGCATGGGCAATATCCCGGTATTCGATCCGAATGACCCGAACGGCGGTGATTTCCATGCCTTTGGCGCGACCGACCGATTCAATTTCAACGGACCCGGCTACAACTACCTGCGTACGCCCAACAAGCGCACCAACCTCTATACCAACGTAACGCACCAGCTGTCCGATACCGTGGAGATGTTCATTCGCGGTTCTTACACGAATCGCTCTTCGGCAACGAAAGCTGCGCCCGAACCGCTGTGCCTTGGCAATGGTTGCGGTAATGCGATCAACGACAACTTCGTCATTTCTGCGTTGAATCCATTCAACCCGTTCGGCGAAGATTTGTCGGTAGCCAACGGAAACCTTGAGTTCTTTGCGCGTCGTCCGCTCGAGTCCGGAAGGCGCCTGTTCTTCCAGGAAATCGACGTCTACATGCTGAGCACCGGATTGATTGGCGAATTTGCGGCTGGGAACAGAACCATGTACTGGGACCTGACAGCCAGCTATGGAGACAATCGTGGCTTCCAGGAGAAATACAACTCGCACAACGCCGCGAAGTTGCAGGTCGCCATGGGTGATCCTGCAGTCTGTGCTGCGACACCGAACTGCGTGCCGTTTAACTTCTTCGGCGGTCAGGGCGTGAATGGCGAAGGATCGATCACCGAGGAGATGCTTGATTTCGTCGGCTACACTCAGCGCGACTACAGCGAGCAGACCCTGAAGGATTTCGCCTTCAACATCACTGGCGACATTGTGAGTTTGCCGGGCGGCGACATGGCTTTCGCTGCGGGCATCGAATACCGGGATCATCAAGGATCCTACCGCCCGGATCCGATTGCCGAACGTGGCGAAACGGCCGGTATTCCAGCCGGCGCGACGGCGGGCGCATACGACGTTACCGAGTACTACGCGGAGTTGAATATTCCGCTGATCTCGGGCGCTCAGCTCGCCGACTACCTCGAGCTGAACATTGCAGGCCGCAATTCCGACTACAGTACGTCCGGATCGAAGTCGACCTACAAGGTCAGCGGCTTGTGGCGGCCGATCGAGGAACTGTCGTTCCGCGCATCGTTCTCGACCGGTATTCGCGCCCCGGGCATCGGTGAGTTGTTCGGTGGCGCCGCGCGCGAGGACTTTACCTACCTGGATCCCTGCGCCGACGTACTGGGCACAATCCCGGCTGCCAATGGCGGCCGACAGGAAACCGGTCCGCAGCCGCAGAGCATCATAGACAACTGCGCGGCCCTCGGTGTGGGTCCCGGCCTTGCCCAGCTGAACCCGCAGCAATCGGCTGTGTCGGCCGGCAACCCGAATCTGGCGCCGGAGACCTCGGATAACTGGACTGCCGGTCTTGTCTACAGCCCGGAATGGGCGGATGGCGCCAACTGGACCGATGGCCTGACCGTTTCGCTCGATTTCTACAATCTGCAAATCGACGATGCAATCCAGGGACGCCCGCCGGGCGACGTCGTAACGGCGTGCGTCAATACGCTGAACCCGTTGTTTTGTGATCTGGTTCCGCGATCGAGTTCCGGCCAACTGGGGCTGATAAACAATCGGTTACAGAATATCGGTGGTATCGAAGCGTCGGGATACGACCTGATGTTCAACTACCTTGCTCCGGAATTCAGTATCGGTCAGTTCGGGCTCACCTTGAACGCAACCTATCTGAGCGAGTACCTGGAAAAGACGGCCAATATCGACAACACAGTTACCGTTACAGATCGCACCGGCCAGCATACCAACGAGACCTTCCAACGGGCGTTTCCGGAGTGGCGGGCGGTCACCACGATCGACTGGACCAAGGAACGCTGGAACGGTGCGCTCGTATTTCGCTGGGTTGACGAGATGATTACCGGCGCGAACAAGCTGGATTCGGCGATGTTTACCGACCTCCGCGTAAGCTACAACCCATCGTTCATGGACGACGCGCTGACGGTAACGCTCGGCTTCAACAATGTGCTGGATGAGGATCCGCCGGTCTGCAATCCCTGCGGAAGCATCGGCATGAGCCGTGTTTCGCACGATATTCCGGGAACCGTCGGTTATCTGCGAGTTACCTATCAGCACGAGTAAAGGCAAAGCGCAGATCGATGCAACACAAAACGGCCCCGAAAGGGGCCGTTTTCTTCAGGCGGATTGATAATTCCGGCTTAGATCGCCCTTGAATAGCGGCTGCCGTCCTGTTCTTCGGCCAGGTAGCGGTCGAAAACCAT
Source organism: Gammaproteobacteria bacterium (assembly GCA_029865385.1). Classification (GTDB taxonomy): domain Bacteria; phylum Pseudomonadota; class Gammaproteobacteria; order Steroidobacterales; family Woeseiaceae; genus JAKEGN01. The sequence goes on along the minus strand of JAOUGX010000016.1, from coordinate 5,041 downwards.
GGCAATGCTTCGAAGTAACAGACGTCCTTTCGACGTGATGACTATCCTGTCGGCGTCGAGCTGCACTCAATAAATCCACGTCTATCGCCCCATCAAATCTCCTGCGGTCCTGTCCCAGGAGAAGGGTTACACGTGCGCAATCCTTGGTTGCAAATAATGGCGCTTAGTGGATTAGCTTTGGATGAAAATCAGCGCTCAGCGCTTCATCGCATCGGCTACCCGCTCGCGATCCCAGAAGCGGCTAACGTCGTCGTTGAAGCCGGTCATTTCGTATCGGATCAGCGAGAGCGGCAGCCGGCCCTTGCGCATGAAATCGTCGTGGAAGTCCTTCAGCACAAAGTCCTCGCCGAGCTGGTGCTGGCGGTCTGACAGGAGCCGATACATCTCGACTGCGCCGATTGTGTACTGGAGGCCGTGCCCGGGGGACGCCCGCAAGTAGCTGTAGTTGTTCGCTACGCCCAAGTCCATCCAGGGTACGGCATCGAGCCAATACTCGTGAGTCTCGGCGACGGTCCAGTCGTTCCGCTGGTTGTGGATGTCACCGATGGTGCGCGCGGCACGCCACAGGCTGAACACGTAGATAAGCTCGCGCACGCGCGGCTGGTCGTCGAACAAGCCGGCCGGGATCGCCATCTCCTCGAGGTACACGCCCCACCCTTCGCGACGCGGGCCGAACCCGATCTTGCGAATCGGGTGGTCGCCGACAAGGTGTTGTTCCAGGTGGCCGTCGAAGCGATGGCCAGGAATCACCGCGTGCAGGTGATCGGGCGATGGGTCACGGAACTGCACGTGCTCCCAGAAGTTCGGTCCCTGCGGACGCTCGATAAACGGTACGTTATAGCCCATCTCCCGCCAATCGCTGGGCACGTAATCCGGGATCGTGATGATCTCTTGCTCGTCGATCCAGTCCTTGATGCGCCGGTCGACCGCCGCGAGGCGCTCCTGGTATTCCTCGCGCGAGCGCGGCAGCTCGATTTCCGGCAGGTCCCGGTTGCTGTGCTGCTCGAGGTACAGGAACGAACGGGTGCGTTGCAGCTCACGGTGCGCCAGCCGAAGCATCTCTTCCGACGTGTAGGGCAGATACTCGACATGCCAGACGAACCAGTCGAGCATCTTCTCCCCGACTCCGTTGGGGCTCGTGAAGCTTTCCTGATTGTCGACAAGCCATGCGTGGAAGTCGCGCACCGCTTGCCTCGCGGCACCCACATCATCGACGAGATCCGGCTGGTCACGCTTCACGCGCTCGAGTAGGTCGTCATACCAGCCCATCGTGCCTGCGGGCGGCTCGTCGCGATATGGATGTCCCAGGCCCACGCCGTCCGACTGAGACAGGGTATAAATGGCCCTGGCCGCAAAATCGGCCGCTACGTCCGTGAGGTTCGACCTGGCCGCCGCGATCGTCTCCGGCACTATGCGCAATTGCGAGAGCAACCGGTCACGCGCCTCGCCTTTCGCCGGTATGTCGGCGAATGCAATGCGTTGGATCGGGAGGACATAGAACACAGGATCGCGCTGCCACGGCTTCGTAACGTGCAGGATGAATTCGGCGCGGTCCATGTGCGAGCGCGCTGTCAGGTATTCCACCTGCTTCGCACGATCCCAGCCCGCCACACCCATCGTCTCGAGCTGACGCTGGAACCGGTCGATCTCCTCGCGCCGGCGATCGATGGCCGCGGGGCCGTAGTCGGCAATGCCCTCCGCGTCCGGTTCGAGATCACGCCATTCGAGGAACTCCTCGAACAGTTCGATCATGTCCTCGTAGGTGCCGTCGCCGTCCGGCGGGCCGGCCGATGCGGGCGTGCCCGCAAGTGCCAGCGCTAACCAGGTGGTGGCCCCCCAACAGGTCCATAAATCCGCCATACGGCGTCGGCCAGCAGGCTTGTGCATTGTCGTCTCTCCTGAATTTGCGTGCGGCTTCATTGATTGCGGGTGCAGGCGCCCTCGTACGTTATGTGCCCGGATGATCGTACCAAATATTTGTTCACTATGCGCACGATTCATGCAATAGCGAACAGTCACCCGGGGTTTTGCGGTATGCTGGGGTCCGCTCAACTACCTCGAGACGAAGTCCATGGGCAGGCACATTCTTGCTTTCCTGGTCGTGACGCTGCTCGCGACAACTGCACTACCCGGCAAGCTGCAGGCCGATCCGGTCGTCCCCGATGTCTTAAGCCTGCGCGAACAGTCCGACCTGCGCGACGATTGGCTCGTGAAGCGGCTGGATACGCTGCTGCCGGCGCTGATGGAGCGTGCCGGCGTCGACATGTGGATCGTGATCGCACGCGAGTATGCCGAGGACCCGGTGGTCGAGACGCTGCTGCCGGCAACCTGGATGTCGGCGCGCCGGCGCACCGTGCTGATGTTCCACCAGCCCGAACCCGGCGCCGAGGTCGAGCGCTTGTCGGCGACCTTCCACGCCGTGGCCTCACGCGATCCGCAAACCGCCGCCAGACATGGCGGCGACATCTATCCGCGCGAGTGGTTTCCGCACGACGGGCAACCCGATCAGTGGGCGCGCATCGGAGAGATCGTCGCCGAGCGCGATCCGCAGCGGATCGCCGTTAATCGTTCGGAGTTTTTTCCGCTGGCGGATGGACTCACTGCAACCGAGGAACGTGGGCTCGTCGACGCGTTGGGCGAGCGCTACGCCGACCGCCTCGTTTCGGCCGAGAAGCTCGCGCTCGGTTGGCTGGAGACTCGCATCCCCGAAGAGATGGTCGCGTACCGGACGATCCAGCGCATCGCTCATGCAATCGTCATCGAGGGGCTCTCGGAGAAAGTGATCACGCCGGGTCGGACGCGCACGAGCGACGTTCAATGGTGGTACCGCGAACGCATCCGCGAGCTCGGGCTTGAGACGTGGTTCCATCCGTCGGTATCGGCCACACGCCGGGCAGAGCAGGACGGCGACATGTCGGCGATGTTCGCCGAAGCCCAGTCGGACCCGCTGATCATGCCCGGCGATCTGCTGCACACGGACTTCGGCATCAGGTATCTCGGCTTCACGACCGATACGCAGAACCATGCCTACGTGCTGCGTCCCGGCGAGACGGATGCGCCCGAGGGGCTGAAATCCGGCCTCGCCGCGGCTAACCGCGCGCAGGACATCCTGATGGAGAACTTCCGCGCCGGAGAAACTGCCAACGACCTGCTCGCCCGGGCGGTTGCCCAGGCTCGCGATGAGGAGCTGGACGCCGTGTTCTACAGCCATGCGCTCGGCTATCACGGCCATGGCGCCGGGCCCTGGATAGGCGCATGGGACAAGCAGCAGGGCGTGCCCGGCATGGGCGACTACCCGATCCATCCGAACACGGCTTGGTCGATCGAACTCAACGTGCAGAAGGCCGTGCCCGAATGGGACGATCAGCCGGTGCGCTTCAGGCTCGAGGAGGACGCGTACTTCGATGGCGAGACCATCGAATTCATCGATGGCCGCCAGACTAGCCTGCACCTGATCCCGCGCCCGCGTTGAGCACGGGCAGCGCGCTGCTCAGCGTGGCGTATGCGCGGGGACCAGCCGCAGGATCTCGCCGCCGTCGACGCCAAAGTAGATGTAGCCTTCAGGACCCTGCTCGAGGAAGCGCACCCGCCGCAATGCATCCTCGAGCAATCGCTCCTCGCCGATGACGGTCGCACCCTTCATCACCAGTCGGCTTATATACGCGCCGGCGAGCGCACCGATGAACATATCACCGCGCCAGCCGGGAAACGCGTCGCCATCGTAGAACATCATGCCGGACGGGGCGATCGACGGGTCCCAGTAATGCACCGGCCCTTCCATGTCCTCCATCCCGGTGTGTCCCTTGCGGCCGGGGTCCACGGGCTCGCCGCTATATTCTTTTCCGTAGCTGACGATCGGCCAGCCGTAGTTGCGTCCCCGGTGGACCAGGTTGACCTCGTCGCCGCCACGCGGCCCATGTTCGTGCAACCAGAGCTCACCCGTCTGCGGGTGCACGGTCAAGCCCTGCGGATTGCGATGCCCGTAGCTCCACACTGCGGCAGCGGCACCGGGCACATCGACGAACGGGTTGTCGTCAGGTACAGAGCCGTCCTCGTGCAGGCGCATGACCTTGCCGAGATGGCTGCCGACGCTCTGTGCGAGGTGGCGCAGATCCCAGCGCTCGCCCATGGTCACGTAAAGGTAGCCGTCGCGGAATGCGAGCCGGCAGCCGTAGACAATATCGCCGTGGAACCAGGGCAACGCCTCGAAGATCCGTTCGCGATTGATAAGTCTGCTGCCATCGAGCCGGGCACGCTCGACTACCGTCGTGTTCAACGCCTCCGTGCCGGCGGTGTAGGCGTAGTAGATCCAGCCGTTGTCCGTGAACTGCGGGTGTGCACGAACGTCGAGCATGCCTGCGTTGGCACGGACGAAGATATCGGCTGGGCCATTGTCCAGTGACGTGAGTTCACCGGTCGCCAACTCGAGTAGCGTGAGACGCCCTGCCGCGCGCTCGCTGACGACCGCGCGGCCATCAGCCAGGAAAGCCATCGCCCATGGGATCGACAGGTTGCCGGCGACATGCTCCACCCGGAAGGTCGCGGCCGCGCTCTCGATGGGTTCGGAAGTTGCGTCGTCGGCGTGTGCGCCCGTACATGCGAAGCCAGCGGCGAGTACCGTCAACAGGCATTTGCGAAAATACATCTGCTTCCCCTCATTGATGGCGGCGATGCATGCCGCGCGCTGGGCACGGGCCACAGATTTTGCGAAGATTAACGCACATCTGTCCGCAGTGCGTATAAATAATGGCCGCTTTCCGCAGTCACACCCAACCGGACCGGCCTGTTTCGGTTTCGGTGCTCGCAGTCGCCAGCGTCTGGCTGGCATTGGTCCCCGCGCCCGCCAGTGCGCAGGCGCTGACGCCGACCGTGCCTGTCTCCGCAGAGGACCTTGAACGCGGGCGGTCGCTGCACGAACGGCATTGCGCCGTATGCCATGGCATTGACGGCCGCGGCGACACGCCCGCGGTCCGTAACCAGGGCTCGCAGCCGGCCGATCATACCGATGAACGCGCGATGGCCGCGTTCACCGACCAGCAAC
>JAOUGX010000091.1 GCA_029865385.1 Gammaproteobacteria bacterium | reverse complement strand
CCGTAATGGATATGCCGACGTATCCGGGGGATGTGCTGACGCCCGGTGTCGGGGCGACCATCTCAGCCAAACGATTGCCGGTGGATGAGGCGCAGACCATTACGAAAATTCCTGTATTGCCGATTTCGCAGCGCGATGCATTGCCGTTGCTACGATCGCTCGGAGGTTCTGTCGTGCCGCAGGAGTGGCGCGGTGGTCTGCCCATCACCTATCACTTCGGACCCGGGCCGGCCCGGGTGAGATTGAAACTCGAGTTCGACTGGAAAGAAGTAACGGCTTACAACGTCATTGCAAGACTTGCGGGCAGCGAGAAACCGGATGAGTGGGTCATTCGCGGTAACCATCACGATGGCTGGAACCACGGAGCCGCCGATCCGTCATCGGGCATGGTCGCGCTGCTTGCCGAGGCAAAAGCCGTCGGCGAACTGTTGCGCGAGGGCGTGAGGCCACGACGGACCATAGTTTATGCCGCCTGGGATGCGGAAGAGCCCGGCCTGATCGGCTCGACCGAGTGGGCCGAACATCACGCGGCGGAGTTGCGTGAGCATGCGGTGGCCTACATCAACACCGATGGCAACAGTCGTGGGTTTGTCAGTATTGGTGGCAGCCACGTGCTGGAGCGGTTTCTCAACCAGGTCATGGAGGACGTTCGCGATCCGCGAATGGACGTATCGGTCAAGGAACGGCGTCGTGCCTGGCTGAAGGTCAATGCCGCGGAAGACAAGGACAAGGAAGAGGCGGCAACTCGCAGCGATCTGCGGATCTATCCGTTGGGGTCCGGCTCGGACTACACGCCGTTCCTGCAGCACCTGGGCATTGCATCAGCCAATATCGGTTTCGGCGACGAGGGCGACGACGGCAGCTACCACACACTGTATGACACATACGAGCACTACACGACGTGGGTAGATCCGGGCCTGACGTACGGAGTCGCGCTGGCGCAGGTTGCCGGTCGTGCGACCCTGCGGCTGGCCAACGCGCGGCGATTGCCGTTCGAATTCGAGGCTTTCGCCGACAACGTTGCGAAATATATTGTCGAATTGACCGAACTCGCCGACAAGATGCGCAAGGAAACGGATGACAACAATGCGAAGATCGAAGAAGGAGTCTTTGCTCTTGCGCTTGATCCGACTTATACGCTGGGACCGCCGCCGAAGCGTGAGCCGGTACCATTTTTCAATTTCGCGCCACTGCAAAACAGTCTTGGCCGACTGCAGTCGGCGGCCGTGTCATATGCCGCGGCGGTTGACGACGATTCCGTTGTCAACGACGAGATAAATCGCCTGCTCTTTACCAGCGAACGAATATTGACCCGGAGCGAAGGTCTGAGCGGCAGGGAGTGGTACAAACATCACATCTACGCGCCGGGCTTTTATACGGGATACGGCGTCAAGACCATTCCGGGCGTACGGGAAGCCATTGAACAACGAAATTACGTTGACGTTGATCCACAGATCGAGTTGGCGGCGTCAGTACTCAACGACATGGCCGCCAGAATCGAGTTGCTTGCCAATGCGTCGCGGGGTCGCTAGCTGCTTTCGTTAGTCGGTGTATCGACCATGGCGCCTGGCAATGATTGCGTCTGCGATAACGGTGAAGACACGCAAGTACCGTGTAGCGAGTGCCTCGCCGATCTCACGATGTACGATGAAGAGGCCACTGCCGATAATGGTCAGCGCACCGGCGACCACCCAACGATCCGGTACCTCGTTCCATATCCAGTAGCCTGCGGCGGCGGCGCCGATCAGTGCGGTGTATTCCAGCGGCGCCAGCAATGCTGGTGGCGCCCTCCGATATCCGCCGACAACGCCGATCCAGGCACCTGCCGAGCAAAGCCCGGCCATCACGAATAACAACCAGCCCGAAGCGTCCGGTGTCGCATAGTTTTCGCGGATAGTCAGTGTCGATGCCATCAACGGGCCGATCAGGACATAAACCGACAACGCGAAGCTGCTTTCGGTTGCCGCCAGCTTGCGCGCCGTGATTGCCAGACCGGCATAACAAACGGCAGATCCGAGTACGGCGATTGCCGCGAAATTGAAAAGGCCGGTGCCCGGCCGGAGGATGATCAGTACTCCGGCAAAACCGATGATAACCGCGAGCCAGCGGCGCCAGCCGACATGCTCGCCGAGTAATGGCACCGACAGCGCCGTAACGATGAGCGGTGCCGTGAATGCCAGTGTCAATGCATTGACGAGCGGCATGTACATCAATCCGTAGAAAAAACCGAACATCGAGCCGGTTGCGAGAAACGTGCGCAAAAGGTGCCAGGGCCAGAGTGCCGACTTCAGACTCGACAGACCGCCATACCAGCGCGCTACGAGCAAAAAGAAGAGCAAGCCGACGATGCTGCGCAGAAATACGAATTGCTCGAGTGAGTAGTCGGCCAGCAAGGCCTTGGCACACAGGTCCAGTGCGAGCCCGCAGGCAACACCGAAAAGTAGAAATGCTATGGCTGGGCCAAGTGAATCGCCGGGCAGCTGGATTTTCATAGGCTGTTGCAGTGGTTGAGAACGCCACCCGATTCCCGGCGCAGGCGAACTCGTTCAGTTTCCGTTCAGAAATCGAGGAAGAAATTCAGCTTCGATTCATCGTCGCTGATCTTTAATGGAGACAAGCAACAACATTGTGCGCGAGAGGTGATCGACATGTCTACCCATTCAGGTTTTGCCAGGCCGACCTGGTTGAATATTCTGCTGTCCGCGAGCGTGTTACTGGCGATGACGGTTTCGGTATCAGCGGCCCCGGAAGGCGGCGATGCACCGTCCGCGGAACAGCGAATATCGAAGACGATGCATATCAAAAGCGGCGGACGTGCGAATCGGGAGAAAGGCGTGACTACCGTCGACGCTTTCGCGGGCATCGAAAAGTCCGGTCCGCGCTTGAAACCGTCCTCTCAGGGCAAGGCGCAATCCGGCCTGGCACAGGCCGGCGATTCGAGCTTTGATTTCTGGATCTACGACGCCGATGTGGTCTTGTTTGCCGACGACGACAAAGACGGTCACTATTACGGCATTGACCTGTTGATTGACGCCGATACGATCTATTCGGCCGCTGACGTGTACGCAGCGGTGTACCTGAGTCTCGAAGGCGGCCCGTGGAACGAGTATGCGGTTACCGAGGACTTCACGATCTTTGGCGCCAGTGGCGATGATGAGTACATCCTGATAACTGAGCTGATGTCAGGCTATCCGCGGGGCAGCTATGACCTGCTGGTCGAGCTTTTCGATGCACTGGACGGAAGCTATGTAGCAAGTTTCGGTCCGGAGGACAGCTCCGGCCTCGCATTTTTGCCACTGGAAGACTTCAATCGTGACGCACCCGGCTTCGACGTGCCGATCGCGGTCAGTCACGGTGGCGGTGGAGCGCTGGGATTTCTGATGTTATTGCCGCTGGGATTCGCTCTCATCAGGCGCCGCCTCAAGGTCATTCGTTAGGCAGCGTTTTGCCCGGCTGACTGAATGTCGATAGGATCCCCCGATCGAGGGGGATCTTTTCATGACAGTCAGCAAATCAGGCGGCAGAAAAATCAGCAAGCGCGAATTCATCCGCATGTCCGGGATAGCAGCGGGCGCAGGCATGCTGACTTCCGCGTGTGGACCGGCTCGGCTGGAAGAGAATGAACGCAACGTACAACCGGTGCTGGACAGAATCACGGACGACGCTGCGCCGATTGCCGTCGAAGAACGACTCGCGCGCATTGCCAAAGCGCAGGCGTTGATGGCCACGCACGATATCGCCGCGATCATCGTCGAACCGGGATCCGCGATGTTGTACTTCAGCGGCATCCGTTGGTGGCGAAGCGAAAGATTGACAGCACTGGTCATCCCCCGCGAGGGTGAAATTGCCATTGTTACGCCGTATTTCGAGGAGCCCAGCGTCCGCGAATCGATGACTTTCGGCGACGATGTAAGGCCCTGGCACGAACATGAGGATCCTTTTGCGCTGCTGGCCGGGGTTCTTGAGGATCGTGGTACCGATAGCGGTCGTATCGGACTTGAGGAAACGGTGCGCTACTTCGTTGTCGATGGTTTACAAAGGGCTGCACCGAAATTCGGCCTTGCAAGTGCAACCCCGGTTACCCGCGGTTGCAGGATGTACAAGTCGCAAAACGAAATCGCATTGATGAAAAAAGCCAGCGAAGTCACCTTGCGAGCTTACCAACAGGTATACACCAATCTTGCATCCGGAATGACTCCGGCCGATGTGAATGCCCTCATGTATGACGCACAGGCGTCACTCGGCGGCAGCAATATCTGGAACATGGCGTTGTTCGGCCCGGCCAGTGCCTACCCGCACGGTACGGATCAACCACAACAAATCGAGGAGGGCCAGATTGTGTTGATGGACTGCGGCTGTTCCGTTCATGGCTACCAGTCGGATATCTCGAGAACATTCGTTTTCGGCGAGCCCTCGCCACGGCAACGCGAAGTCTGGAATACGGTCAGGAAAGGTCAACAAATTGCATTCGATACAGCGAAGCTCGGTACGCCAGCAGGCGAAATCGACGACGCCGTACGGTCCTACTATGTCTCGCTGGGTTACGGGCCGGGCTACGCGACGCCAGGACTCAGTCATCGCACCGGACACGGTATCGGGATGGACGGCCACGAGCATGTGAACTTCGTGCACGGCGAGACAACGAAGCTTGCACCGGGCATGTGTTTTTCAAACGAACCCGGTATCTACATATTCGATGAGTTCGGTGTACGGCTCGAGGACTGTATTTACATGACCGATGACGGTCCGGCCTGGTTTACGGTGCCGCCGGACAGTGTCGATGCGCCGATTGGCAGACCTGGCTGATCGCTTGCGTAGGGATTTGCAGAATCAGGCCGTACTTTTGGTCGCGCGAGCCGGCGGCCCCTTCGCCCGCACGGTCCGCATGACGTTTCGACCCCATGCCGAGAGCGTGTCGAAGTAGGCATACAGAGCCGGCACCACCAGCAAAGACACCAAGGTTGAGAACGCCAGTCCGCCGATAATGGCGCGAGCCATCGGGAAATAGGGCGGACCATCGCCGCCGACTTGCGTCGTGCTTATTGCGAGCGGCGCAAGACCGACAATGGTCGTCGCAACGGTCATCAGGATCGGACGTAATCGGTCGCGGCCGGCTTCGACAATCGCCTGGTTTCTGGGCATTCCCCCCATGCGCAGGTTGTTGACGTGATCGATCAGCACGATGCCGTTGTTTACGACAACACCGATAAGAATCATGATGCCAATGGAGGCCATGAAGGAGAAGGTCGTTCCTGTTGCAGCGAAGAACAGGAATACACCGAATACCGAGAAGGCGATTGATCCGAGAATGATCGAGAACGGCAGCAGCAATGACTCGAACAGTGCCGCCATGACAAGAAAAATACAGGCAATACCCAGTACAATATTGGTAGCCATCATCTGCTGGGTCTCGTCCTGCCGCTCGAATCCGCGGCCGAACTTCCAGCTGTAGCCGGGCGGCAGTTGGAACTCGTCCATCATCTTCGTGACTTCGGGCTTCACTTTCTCGAGGCTGAAATCATCTTCCAGGTTGGCGGTAAGAACTACCGTCGTCTGTCGGTCCGTGCGACGAATCGTATCCGGAGAGTAGCCGATACTGAAATTAGCAACGGTACCCAGCGTGATTCTCCTTCCTTCGGGTGTATAGAGAGGCAGGTCTGCCAGTTGCTCGATGCTTTGTCGATCATTCTCGCGAAAGGCCAGTCGTACGCCGACTTCGCCCATCTCGCCGCGGAACTCGCGCAAGTTCTGCCCACGCATGGCGATCGCGATAGAGCCCGCGATTTGCTGGGTCGTCAAGCCGACCGCTGCAGCTCGGCTTCGATCGATACTGACCTGTACTTCTCGTTCGCCCAACTCCGCATCGGATCGGACATCTTTGAGGCCTGCAACGACTGACAAGGTACGAACGATATCTACAGCCAGTTCATTCAATCGGGTTGTCGAGTCACCTGAAATCTGCACACTGAATCCATCACCACCGCCCTGCTGGTCGAACTCGAAATTCGGCTTTCCAATGGCGATGACCGGCATGTTGTCTTCGATTCGCTTGATGATTTCCTTGGTAGACAAAGTTGCTTCATCGTCTTCGTTCAGCAGGATGACAGATTCGGCACGGCCTTTTTCGTAGTAGCTGTAGACAGAACGAATGTCGAACTTGTCCTTGTTTTCGAACAGATAATCTTCTATCTGGTAAACTGTTTTCTCCACGAGCGCCAATGGATGCTGGCCTTCAACGTTGTATGGCATGTAGAGGCGACGCCCGGACTCCTGTGGAAAAGCATCGAACTTGACAAGCTGCAGTAGCAGCGGGAGTACGCCGATTACGCAGGTCAGAATAATTCCGAGTCCGGTCCACCACGGGTGACGCAGTATCCATTTGAGGCCGTTGGTGTAACGTGTCGTGAGGCGGGCAAGAATTGCTCCCTCTTTTTGCTGCGGCAGCAAAGGTACGCGTGCTGCCAGCATCGGTACCAGCGTTTGCGCGATGAACAGTGAAGCAGCCAGCGCAACGATAATAGTAACGGCGACATGGGTCATGAAAACCGAGATGTCGGTCTTGGTGCCGAACATGATGGGCACGAACACGATAATTGTCGTGGCCGTGCCAGCGATAACGGCCATGCCCACTTCCCGAACGCCGGTCATCGTCGCCTTGAACGGTTCCGTCGGGTTGTCCGCCCGATGACGGAAAATACTTTCTATGACTACCACCGCATTATCGACCAGCATGCCGACTGCGAGCATCAGGCCCATCATTGTCAGCATGTTGAGGCTCAGTCCCGCGAAATACAGCGCGCCGAGGGTAATGGTCAACGAGAATGGCACAGCGGCAGTTACGATCAGCGTGGTGGTCATCTGCCGCAGGAACGCGTATAGCACCAGGATAGCGAGTAATGCGCCGATCAGTCCGGCGCTCAGCAGGTCTGCCAGAGAGTCCCGAACATTTTCACCCTGGTTGTCGAGATCGAAAATCTTGATGCCCTGCATCTGCGGCAAATTGCCGATTTCGTCGACTTCTGCCATGATCCGATCTGTGACTTCGACCATGTTCGCGCCTGTTGACTTGCTGATCTGAACTCCGATCGCATACTTGCGATCCAGGTGTCGCCCGTATTCGCGTTCCGGGCTGCGTAACTCGACCGTTGCAATATCGCCAAGCCGCAGGCTGGCATTGTCGATAACGATGTTTCGAATCTGCTCAACCGAGGTGAATTCGCCCTTGGGGCGAACACTGAATCGCTGGTTATTGTCGGTGATGCGACCGGCATTGACGGCGAAGTTGCTTCGCTCCAGTAGTACGCGAAGGTCTTCCAGATCGACGCCGTGCGCGGCGATACGGTCGGAATCGAGCAGGATCCTGATTTCCCTCGGATCAACCCCGTGCAATTCGACCTTGGAGACACCTTCTATTCGCTCTATACGCCGTTTCAAGAGCCGGTCCAGCATGTCGTAACTGTCGGACAGGTCCCGGTCACTGGAAATTCTCAACTGCAATATCGGTTGATCGGCGAGAGATCCGGTGAATATAAATATCCGCCGGATATCCGCAGGCAACTCATGGCGTATGCCGTCTACCTTGGCGCGGGCCTCGATGCCTTTGGCCCCCATGCTCTGGTCCCAGCCGAACTGAAGGAAAACCTGTGCCTGGCTTTCGGTCGATGAGGAAAACATCTGCTCAACGCCAGACAGTGTGGCCAGTGCCTCCTCGACCGGTCGCGTGATGAGTCTTTCGATCTCCTCCGGCGTAGATCCATCGTACGGAATCTGGATGAATATCCCCGGAAACTCGATGTCAGGGAACTTCTCCAGCGGCAGCAGCCGCGAAGCGATCAACCCGACGAGTGCCAGAGCGACGAATACGACGACGGTCGTAACCGGCCGACGCAACGCGATTTCGGTGTGCTTCATGGAATTCAGCCTCGCGCGGGTTGAGGTACTACTGTGGCTGCTTCTTCGTCAACTACCCATTTCTTTCGGTCGAGCAGTGAATAAACTACCGGAATGACGACCAGCGTAAGCAATGTCGATACGAGCAGGCCGCCTATTACAGTAATTGCCATCGGCGTTCGAACTTCCGTGCCTTCGCCGAAGCTGATGGCCATGGGCAGCAGTCCGAGGATCGTCGTTAGCGTCGTCATCATGATCGGGCGGAGACGCGCACGGCCCGCTTCAAGAATAGCCTCGGTCTTGTCGACACCCTTCGAGCGCAACTGATTTATCAGGTCCACCAGTATGATCGCATTATTCACGACGATGCCCGCCAGCATGATCACGCCGATGAAAGCCACTACATTGATAGTCGTGCCGGTAATAAAGAGTGCGAGAATGGCGCCGACCAGCGCCAGCGGAATTGTAAACAGGATCACAAAAGGATGGATGAGTGACTCGAACTGTGACGCCATAACCAGGTAGACAAGAAAAATAGCGAGTGCCAAAGCGAATTGCATCGAGCGAAATGATTCCTCCATCTCTTCGTTCTGCCCGGCAACCATTGCGACGATGCCTGACGGCATGCCCGTCCGATCGATTATCGACTGGACCTCGACAATGGCGGCACCGAGATCACCGTGGTTCAGGTTGGCGGAGATAATCGCGACACGCTCCTGTGCAACGCGCCTGATTTCCGCCGGGCCGCGAGCAACCTTGATTTCTGCGACGCTTTCGAGTGTGACCGGCCTTGCGGCTGCAGGATTCACTATGAGTTTGCGAATTTCATCGACGCTGGCATTTCGCGAATCGACGCTGCGAACCAGCACATCGATTTTCCTGTCGCGCCAGGTATAGCGGGTGGCCAGCTCGCCTCGGACGTTGGCAACTACGCGGTCGGCAACATCGCGCACCGACAATCCGAGTGCGGCAGCACGTTCCTGGTCGAAGATAATCTGGATTTCAGGATTTCCGAGTTCAATAGTCGAGCGTATGTCTGCGAAACGCCCGGATTTGCTCAGTTCGCGGACCAGCACCTTGTTAACTGCATCGAGGTTTTCCAGATCAAATCCCGCTACTTCGATTTGCACGGGACTGGCAAAGGTCATCAATGACGGCCGGTTGAATTCGTACTGCACACCAGCGAGGCGCGACAGTCCCTCGCGCATCTTGTTCATGACACTGTCTTCTTGGGCGCGCCCCGATCCCGGCTTGAGCGTAATACTCAGTGTGCCGGTGTTTTCACCCGCGTCTACCGGGTTGGCATCGAGCCGATTCCCGGTTCCGGCAACCGAAAAGCTGAGCTCGACGTCATCGATAGCTGCGGCTGCGGCTTGCGCCACCTGGATTGCCCGATCCGTTTCGGTCAACGGCGAGCCCGGGCTCAATCGCAGATCTAGGTTGAACTCGCCCTGCGATAATTGCGGAATGAGTTCCGTGCCGAGTCTGGGTACCAGCAGCATCGTAGAGAAAAAAATCGCTGCGGCGCCAACAACGACAGCGGCCCGGTGCTCGAGCGCCCACTTGAGAAGGTACTCGTAACGTCGGGCAACTGCTGTGTACAGGCTTTGCAACAGCCGGCCAGGTACCCACAAGAGGGCCCAGAACACCCAGCGAATCATGCCAAATAGCCATCCGAGTGAACGAATGATTGTCGCAACTACGCGGGTGAACCTGCTTGGTGCAGTTTCTTCGCCTGTTTCCTGATAGCGGGAACCGGTGCCGAGTGCGGCAAGCATTGGTATCAACGTTAATGCGACGATAAGGGAAAAAACGAGCGCAAACGTAACAGTCAATGCCTGATCACGAAAAAGCTGACCAGCTATCCCGCTTATGAACACCATCGGAAAAAACACCGCGATGGTTGTCAGCGTCGCAGCAATAACGGCGGTTGAGACTTCCGCGGTTCCGTTTCTCGCTGCTTCCAGCACACCCTGTCCTTCTTCGCGCTTGCGCACGATATTTTCCAGTACCACGATGGCGTTGTCGACAAGCATGCCGACTGCCAATGCAATACCTCCGAGAGACATGATGTTCAAAGATACTTCATTGCTATACATCAGCAGGAACGTGCCGATGACCGAAACCGGAATCGCGACCGCAATGATCGTGGTCGCTCGCGCGTCGCGCAGGAATCCGTAAAGCACGACGATTGCCAGTATACCGCCGATAACTGCCGCCGAGGTGACGTCGTTAATTGCTGATGTGATAAATTTCGACTGATCGTAAATCTTGACGAGCTCCAGGTTTTCCGGAAGCGCTTTTCGGACCTCTTCAAGTCGGCGCTCGACCCGCTTAGCGACTTGCACAGTATTCGCGTCGCCCTCTTTGTATACGGCGAGTTCGACGGACTCCTTGCCGTTAACCCGGGTAATTGCCTCGCGTTCCTTGAATCCGCGTGAAACCGTCGCAACGTCTCGCAAGTAGACCGGGCGGTCGGCAACGTTTGCAACTATCGCATCTGCAAACTCTTCGACCGTCTGAAACTCGTTTACGGTTCGAACAAGGAATCGCTGACTGCCTTCCTCAAGTCGTCCGCCGGACAGGTTGACGTTCTCTGCGCGAATCCTCTGCGATATTGCCTCGATGCTGATTCCAAGTTGAGAGAGCTTCTGCTGGTCGACCTGGATTTGAATCTCGTCCTCGAGACCACCGCTGACTTTGACGGCGGCAGTGCCTTCTTCGGCTTCGATGTCATTCTTTATCCTGTCCTCGGCAAGTCGACGAAGCGCTTTCAGCTCCGCCTCGTTTTCCGCAGCGACGGCACTCGCATTGTCGCCCTTGTTCAACAAGCCAAGTCGAAGTATCGGCTCGGACGACGGATCGAACCTCAGCAACAGGGGCCTGTTTGCTTCGAGTGGCAACTCGAGAATATCGACTTTCTCGCGAACATCGACGCCGGCGAGGTCCATGTCTGTGCCCCACAGGAATTCAAGCGTGACATCGGATTGGCCTGATCGCGACACCGAACGCACCAGGCGTACATTTCGCACCACGCCAACCGCTTCTTCGATTGGCTTGGTCAACAGGTTTTCAATCTCGATCGGGGCAGCGCCGGTCAGCTCCGTGCGAATGGTTATGGTCGGATAGGAGATATCCGGCAACAGGTTGACCTTGAGCCTGGCAAGTGAAACGGTGCCAAAAAGTACAATGGCAACCGTAAACATCATGATTGTGACCCGTCGTTCGGTTGCAATCTCTATCAGGCGGCGCATTTGGTTTTCCTGTTGACCGGGATCGGCTATTCGGCAGGCAAATCGTTGAGCGTGGCGGCACTCTCGCCATCATCGGCCGCACTTATGACCGAAACTTTCGCGCCGTCCTTCAGTCCGGCCTGCCCAACGGTTACCACTTTCTCTTCGTCAGTCAGTCCATCGAGTATCTCGACGAGGCCGTTCTGAGAGTATCCCGTTACAACCGGTCGTCGGTGCGCAACGTTTTCTTCGACTACAAAAACGGTTGCGCTACCGGATTCATCTACGATTGCGTTTCGTGGCACCTGCAAAGCATTGGCGCGCATGTCGTAAGTTATGCTTATACGGCCAAACATTCCGGGCTTGAGCCGTCGCGTGGCATCAGTGACTTCTATCGTAATTTTAAACGTTCCGGTGCCAGGATCCACGACAGGACTGATTCGCGCGACGGTCCCGACGAACTCGGTGCCAGCGGTCGCATCGACACGGATGGTCGCCGGTTGCCCGCCGCTGATCCTGCGGTATTCACGTTCCGGAACATGCAGGTAGGAAACGAGCGGCTCGAGACTGGTTACCTGGAACGTTGGAGCATTGACCTCAATCGTGTTGCCGACTTTGATGAAGCGCTCGGATACGATGCCGCTTATCGGCGCCCGGATCTCGGTATAGCTGTACTCGAGGCTGGCCAGATTGTAACTAGCTTCAAGTGCTTCCATTTCGAACTGAATTTTCTCGAAGTCGCCTGCGCTGATAAGGCCTCTTTTGTTCAGGTCGACATTTCGCTGGAAGTCGCGCTGCAGTTTCTGCAGATTTGCCTCAGCTTGTCTTTTCTCGAGTCGCAGCCTGTCGCCATCGAGCTTCGCAAGAATTTGGCCGGCTTTGACGTCGTGACCTTCCTCGACGAATATCTCGCGAACCTCGCCACCAACTTTGGCGATCACTACGGCATCGGCAAACGCCTCGATTGGCGCAGTGCCCGAATACATCGCATAGACGTCACTTCGAGTCGGCGAGGCTGTTTCGACCGGAATTGCAGGCGCTTCTTCCTTATCCTCGTCTTCGGTGGTCGCATTTTCGCCACTCTGGCAGGCAGACAGCACGAACATCGTCATCAGGATGCCAGGCAGTAGACGCCCAGTGATCATGTATTTCCCCTCAATTTGCACAGTGGCCTTGGTGGCGGAGCTTTTTGCCCGTGCTTTATTCAGCCTGCCGAAACCTTTGCAGTCCGCGTGTCGGCCAGTACCTTGCTACCGTCCTTCAGGCCCGTCTGACCGCCAACAATGACCTGCTCTTTGTCTGACAGACCGCCGACGATCTCAATCATGCCGAGCGACTCGATGCCAAGTGAGACTGGCCTTCTTACTGCAGCACCGTCCTGAACGATGTAAACAACGTTCTCATTATCTTCTTTTACGACGGCATCTTTCGGCACAAGCAGCGCATCGACATGCTTTTCGTAAGCGACACTGAATCTGCCAAACATGCCAGGTGCCAGTTTTCGGTCCTTGTTCTTAAGATAGGCCGTCGCGCGAAAAGTGCCATTGCGTGTGTCGATAGTCGGGCTTATGCGGGCAATCGTAGCGTCAAAAACAGCATCCGGTACTGAGTCCACCCGCACGCCGGCGTGCTGCCCCGGCGCGATCTTTGCGAGTTCGGTCTGGGGGATCTTCAGGTAGGCAACGAGCATCGATGTGTCAGTGATCTTGAAGAGCTCGTCGCCGAAATTGATGTGTGTTCCGTCCTTGACAATGCGAAGCGCAATTACGCCGTTGATCGGTGCCCGGATTATCGTGTATTCGTAATTCAGCTGGCTCAGATCGTAGCCTGCCCTCAGCGACTCCACATCGTATTTGAGGCTTTCGAATGCCGCTGCGCTGACCAGCCCGCGATTATGAAGGCTTAGTTGTCTTTCATATTCGCCAGACGCTTTTTCCAGATTTGCCTTTGCCTGCAACATACGCAGCCGGGCACGATCTCCGTCGAGCCGCGCAAGAATCTGCCCCGCAGATACCAGGTCCCCTTCCTCTACCAGAATATCGACTATCTGGCCCTCGGCGCGAGCGACGACGGGCGCTTCGGCATCCGCCGCAATCTTCGCGGTGGTTTCGTATGTGGCGAAAACATCCGCAATGCGCGGTGCGGCGACCACGACCGGCACAGGCGTAATGGAATCCGCGCTGGCCGCGTCAGACAAACTTGCTTCACCGGTGCCGCAGCCGCTGATTAGTGCGATGGAAAGGGAGGCGAGTAACGCCAGGCCCGAATTGAGTTTCATCTGAGGTGCCTCGACCTTGCTGAAGACAGGCAATATGGTGTTGTAGTGGAGTATAACACTAGATAACCATAACGCAATACTGATGTCCTGAAACGAAAACCCCAATAACTACGGTAAAAACAACAATTTATAATTGGACAACCATGCCGCTGCCGTCCGCGGAGGCTCTAAGACCCTTCGCTGGACGCCTCCGGGATGCTGTCTGACGGGCGTTTTTGCTTCAAACTGCAGCCGCCCGGCCCGCTTGCACTGTGGATTAGATGCGCGAAATCGGAATTTGGATTGTTCGAGTGCAGAATGTTCCGTGGCGGGATCAAGAGGGCTTTCTGGCATTGACTACGACCATTCCGTTTTCGCCAGGCAACGTGTCGACTTCCATGCCATTGTCGCGAAGCGCTGTGATGACTCGACGGTAGTCCAGGCGGAGCTTCTGATAGCAGCTGACCCGCAGCTGCCAATGCCCGTTTTCCTTGGTGTGCAGTATGTCGTGCACACTTATGGTATCGCCGCGAAACTCCAGAAAGCAGGTGAAGATCCGGCTGTCGCTACTGCGCACCGGTATAAATCGGGCGGGCCCCTCGGGCGGCGTCGCCGAGTAATCACGGAGCGACGCCACGAATCTGCCGCCCGCGGATAGCGAGTTCGAGACCTTAGCAAGCAAGCTGTCGACCTCGTCGGCGCTTGGCAGGTGCACCAGCGTATCGCCCATGCAAACGATCAACTCGGGCGGTTCGACGATGTGATCGTCGAAAT
>JAOUGX010000090.1 GCA_029865385.1 Gammaproteobacteria bacterium | reverse complement strand
GATTGCCCTGGCGCCGATAGATTGAGGGGCACCATCGAGAACTGCATGGTTGCGCCGCCCTGGAGAAACAAAACACTGTAATCGTCCGGGACGTGCATCAGGTCGCGCAGGTCCTGCTCGGCCTTGGCGGCCGTGGCCATGAACGGTTTGCCACGGTGGCTGACCTCCATGACCGACATCCCGATGCCGTTCCAGTCCGGGATATCGTCGCGAACCCGCTCCAGCACATCCAGAGGCAATGCTGCGGGACCAGCGCTAAAGTTGTAAACGCGCGACATGTCGCAATTTTCCTTGTTGGGGGTAGGAACCAATCAGTTCAATCGGAGCGGCTGCTCATTGATGAATCGGCAGTAGCGTTACCAGGCTATTCCTCTTCGTCCTCGATGAACTCGATGCGTGCAAGACCGACCAGTCTCTGCTCTTCTTCAACGCGGATCAAACGCACGCCCTGAGTATTTCTACCGATAACCGAAATGTCACTGACCGGCGTTCTTACCAGCGTGCCATTGGAACTTATCAGCATGATTTCGTCTTCGTCCATGACCTGCAGCGCGCCAACCGTTCGACCGTTGCGTGCCGTTGTCTGGATGGCAATGACACCCAGACCGCCACGACCCTGTACCGGGAACTCGTCGATGGCAGTACGTTTGCCGTAGCCGTTCTCGGTTGCAGACAACAGCAGTCCATCGCCGACGATGGTCAGCGCGATTACTTCGTGTCCCTCAGCAAGCTTGATTCCCCGGACCCCGGCTGCACCGCGACCCATCGGCCGAACGTCCTTTTCATTGAAGCGGATGGCCTTGCCACTGCTCGCAACCAGGATGATTTCACGACTGCCGTCCGTGACCGCGACGTCAACCAACTTGTCGTCATTTCGCAAGTCGATGGCAATGATGCCGCTGGTCCTGGGTCGCGAAAACAGGCTGAGTGGCGTCTTCTTGACCGTGCCGCCGCTGGTGGCCATGAAGATAAAGCTATCCTTGTCAAATTCGCGAATCGGCAATACGGCGTTGATACGTTCGCCATCTTCGAGCGGCAACAGGTTGACAATCGGCTTTCCGCGCGAACCGCGGCTGGCCTGCGGCACCTGGTACACCTTGAGCCAGTACATTTTGCCGCGACTGGAGAAGCACAGAATCGTGTCGTGAGCGCTGGCGACGAACAATTTGTCGATGAAGTCCTCGTCCTTGACTTTGGCCGCCGAACGGCCACGGCCGCCTCGACGTTGCGCCTGGTAGGCGTCTACCGGCTGCGCCTTGGCATAGCCACCATGCGACAGCGTGACGACCACTTCCTCGTCCGGAATAAGGTCTTCGACCTGCAAGTCGCTGTGATCCTGAACGATCTCGGTGCGGCGCGCGTCGCCATAGCTATCGCGAACCTCGCCCAGCTCCTTGCGAATCACTGCAAGCAGTTTGTCGGGGTCCGCCAGGATATCAGAGTATTCTTTAATTTTCTCTAATATCTCTCTGTATTCATTAATAATTTTTTCTTGCTCAAGCCCTGTCAATCGATGCAATCTGAGATCGAGAATGGCCTGCGCCTGGGTCTCGGAAAGCCGGTACTCACCGTCGATCAGGCCGAAGCCCTCTTCCAGTGCATCCGGTCGTGTATCGGTGGCGCCAGCTTTTTCCAGCATGCCGGTGACAGCGCCCGGCGACCATTTGCGACTGATCAGTTGCTGCTTGGCTTCCGCGGGCGTCGGCGATGCTTTGATCAGCGCGATGACTTCGTCGATATTTGCCAGGGCGACCGATTGCCCTTCCAGTATGTGGGCGCGATCCCGGGCCTTGCGTAATTCGAAGATGGTGCGACGGGTAACAACCTCGCGGCGATGCGACAGAAAGGCTTCCAGGACCTGCTTGAGATTCAGCAGCTTCGGTTGCCCTTCATGCAGCGCCACCATGTTGATGCCGAATACGCTTTGCAGCTGGGTTTGCTTGTACAGATTGTTCAGTACGACATCACTGACCTCACCGCGCCGAAGCTCGATGACGATCCGCATGCCGTCCTTGTCCGACTCGTCGCGCAGCTCGGTAATGCCCTCTATGCGCTTGTCTCGAACCAGCTCGGCAATTTTCTCAATCAGACGCGCCTTGTTGACCTGGTAAGGCAGCTCCGTAACGATAATGGCTTCCTTGCCGCGACTGTCTATGACTTCCACTGAGGTGCGGCCGCGAATGAACACACGGCCTCGCCCGGTACGGTAAGCCGAATAAATGCCCTGCGCACCGTTGATGATTCCCGCAGTCGGAAAATCAGGGCCCGGTACATGCTCCATCAGCCCCGGAACGTCGATGGCAGGATTGTCCAGCAAGGCAAGACAGGCGCTGACTATTTCATTCAGGTTGTGCGGCGGGATATTGGTCGCCATGCCAACGGCGATACCGGACGAGCCGTTGACCAGCAGGTTCGGGATGCGCGTCGGCATGACCGACGGTTCGCTTTCGGAACCGTCATAATTCTCTACGAAATTGACGGTTTCCTTGTCGATGTCCGCAAGAATTTCGTGTGCGATCTTGGACATGCGAACTTCTGTGTATCGCATGGCTGCCGGTGCATCGCCGTCCACGGATCCGAAGTTTCCCTGCCCGTCGACCAGCAGATAGCGCATGGAAAACGGCTGCGCCATTCGCACGATCGTGTCGTAAACCGCCGAATCGCCGTGAGGATGGTACTTACCGATGACGTCACCGACGACGCGCGCGGATTTCTTGTAAGGTTTGTTGAAGTCGTTGCCGAGTTCTCGCATCGCGTGCAGGACCCGGCGGTGTACCGGTTTCAGGCCGTCGCGAACGTCCGGCAGCGCCCGGCCGACGATAACGCTCATTGCATAGTCCAGGTAGGACTGCTGCATCTCCTCTTCGAGGCTTACCGAGAGAATTTCACGTGCAACTTCAGACATACGATTTCACACTGTCAGAGCGGTTCCGAAAACGTTCGGAATCGCGATCAAAAAATCCGGTTGGAAATCGGGGTTCTATATTGATTTCTTTGGGCTGAATTCGCTCGCAAAAAGGGCGTCGAATCAGGGTCGTAATGATATCACAGGGCATTGCCAGGAATCAGGTCCGGACAAGCATTTTCTGTGCTTTTCCATCAATTTAGTGGCGAGCCGTATCGAGGTTATACTGTTACCGACCGACCCCCAAACTGACTGCTTCCACAATCCTCGATCAATCCCTTCAAATGCAGCAATGCGACACCCTCATTCTGCCCGGCTGGTGCATACCGGTTGAGCCCGATGGACTGGTCCTTACCGATCACGCCGTCGCCGTCGATGACGGCCGAATTGTCGCAATATTGCCGGCCGACGCAGCAAGAAGTTCGCTGCGTCCGGGCCGAGTCATCTCGAGGCCCAACCACGTCCTGATTCCCGGGCTCATCAATGCGCATACGCATGCGGCGATGTCCCTGTTGCGCGGCATCGGCGATGACCTGCCTCTGGAGCGCTGGCTTCGGGAGCGGATCTGGCCGGCCGAAAAACGTTGGGTTAGCGCGGAGATGGTTCGCGACGGTACACGGCACGCAATCGCTGAAATGTTGCTCGCCGGCACGACCTGTTTCAGTGACCAGTACTTTTTTCCGGAAATCGTCGCGGAGACAGCGTCCGAGATGCACGTCCGCGCGATGATCGGGACACCGGTGATCGACTTCCCGACGGCTTGGGCGGCGAACGCGTCGGAGTGCCTCGCCAAGGGCGCCGAACTGGTCCATGACCGATTCGCAGAACATGCACTTATCAGCAGTTGTTTTGCACCCCACTCCGCCGGAACGTTGTCCGATGATGCGTTTTCCGAACTCCGGATCATGGCGGACCAGCTTGATGTGCGGGTGCAGATTCACCTTCACGAATCGCAGCAAGAAATCCGCGAATCAATCGCCGCAACCGGGCTGCGGCCGTT
The DNA here is from genome assembly GCA_029865385.1 of Gammaproteobacteria bacterium. Lineage (GTDB taxonomy): Bacteria > Pseudomonadota > Gammaproteobacteria > Steroidobacterales > Woeseiaceae > JAKEGN01. The sequence continues at coordinate 10,283 of JAOUGX010000090.1, read as the reverse complement.
GGCAAGGCTGGCGAAACTCGGCCTCGTCAATTCCTCGCTGCTGGTCGTGCATGGGGTGTACCTCGATCGCGACGAGATATCGCAGTTGGCGGCGGCTCGTGTTTCGGTTGCACATTGCCCGAGATCCAATCTGAAATTGGCCGATGGCATTGCGCCCGTCGCACGCTACCTGTCGGGGGGAGTCAACGTCGCATTGGGCACGGACGGCGCTGCAAGCAACAACGCACTCGATTTGCTGGACGAAATGAAAACAGCCGCGCTGCTGGCTAAAGTAAGCGAGTCCGATGCGCGTACCTTGCCCGCGGCCGCCGCTTTGCGCATGGCGACGCTGGGTGGCGCAACGGCCCTGGGCCTTGCCGAGGCCACCGGATCGATCGAGAACGGCAAATGGGCAGACCTGACCTGCATCGACATGCAACACTTCCGTACCCAACCAATTTACGATGCCATCTCGCAGCTGGTCTATTCGGCCAGCTCAAGGCAAGTCTCCGATGTGTGGATTGCCGGCAGGCACCTGGTCGAAAATGGGACACTGACACAAATCGACGGTGACGAAATTCTGCGCCGTACCAACGAATGGCAGCAACGCATTGCGTCGCACGCTGGAGAATGAGGCATGAGCAGTAACGTTGACCCGATGGAGATCGCCAAATTCGATGGCATGGCAGCACGCTGGTGGGATCCCGCCGGGGATTTTCGGCCGCTCCATGAAATCAATCCATTGCGGCTCGACTACATACGGCAGCGCGTGGATCTGCGGCAGCGCAAAGTCGTCGATGTCGGATGCGGCGGCGGCATCCTTACGGAAGCACTCGCATCGCAAGGCGCGATCGTAACCGGCATCGATATGGCTGAGGGGCCCCTGTCGGTAGCAAGGCTGCACCAGGCGGAATCAGGCACGTCCGTGGACTATCGCCATGCAACGGCTGAGATGCTGGCGGATGAGCACGCGGCGGAATTCGACGTCGTTACGTGCCTCGAGATGCTGGAGCACGTGCCCTCGCCGCCCGACGTGATCACAGCGTGCGCAGCCTTGGTGCGGCCGGGCGGTGACGTATTCTTCTCCACCATCAATCGGAATCCGAAGGCATTCATGCTGGCAATCGTCGGCGCAGAGTACCTGCTAAGGCTATTGCCGGCCGGCACCCACGAATACCAAAAGTTCATCAAACCGTCGGAACTCGAGGAATGGTCGCGCGATGCCGGGCTGGAACTTCGCAGCAGCACCGGCATGCACTACAACCCGCTGACCCGCGAGTACTCGCTGGGTCCGGGGCTGGACGTCAACTACCTGATGCATTTTCAGCGCCCGGGCGATCGATGATCAATCGCAAATCGCCACGCGGAATTCGCGCCGTATTGTTTGACCTGGACGGTACGCTGGTCGATACGGCACCCGATATGGTGGCTGTTCTGGCCGACATGCAGTACGCGCATGGCCTCGACCGCCTGGCGTTCGAATCCGCGAGACCTTATGTCTCGAACGGGGCTATGGGACTTCTTCGGCTGGCCTTTCCCGGACGAAACATCAGTCCGGGTGACGATCTGCACGCCGAATACCTCGACCGCTATGCGCGTTCTATCTGCAATCATTCAGCCTTGTTTCCAGGTCTGGAAGATCTGCTCGCCGCCCTCGATGCCCATCGCTGCCCCTGGGGCGTTGTCACCAACAAGCCGCAGAACCTGACCAATCCGCTGATGCAGGCGCTGCGACTCTCTGACAGGGCCGCTTGCATTGTCAGCGGCGATACCCTGCCGCAGCGCAAGCCCGATCCGGCTCCTTTGCTGCTCGCGGCCAAAAAGGTCGGGGTCGCGCCCGAGGCGTCCGTCTACATCGGGGATGCCGCGCGCGACATCGAGGCAGGCCGCGCCGCCGGCATGGCCACCATCGCTGCCGCCTATGGCTACATCGTCCCGGGCGATGAAATCGCCTCCTGGGGCGCAGATACCGTGGTCGCAGATACCGGCGAACTTACGCACGCACTGCTGAAAGCAGTTAATCTGCCCGCGTAATGGAAGAAATTCTGAACAATCCTTCGACGCTGCAGCTGGGCGGACTCGCGCTCACGGCAGGCCTGCTGCTCGGCGGTGGCGTGGTTTGGCTGATCCTGCGTGGGCGGGATCGCCGCCGGCTACGGGAAATCCAGGTTCTGGAGGCACGCATCAAGTCGCAGGACGCCCTGCAGCTCGAACGCGAGAGCGCCTTCGAGGCTGCCAGCGGCCGCCTTGCGAGGGCCTTCTCCGACCTGGCCAACCAGTCGCTCAAGTCGAATAGCGAAAACTTCCTGCGTATGGCGGAGCAGAATCTCGGAGCCCACCAGGAAAAAGCCAAGCGTGAGCTCAGCGAGCGCGAGCAGGCGGTTGAAAACCTGGTCAAGCCGATACGCGAGGCACTGCAACACTCGCAGCGCCAGATCAGCGAACTGGAAAAAGCCCGCAGCGAAGCCTACGGCAGTATTCGCTCGCAGCTCGAATCGATGCAATTGAGTCAGCAATCGCTCGCGCAGGAAACGCAGAATCTCGTAAACGCCCTGCGAAGACCACAGGTGCGAGGACGCTGGGGCGAAATTACCTTGCGGCGGCTGGTCGAACTGGCAGGGATGGTCGAGCATTGCGATTTCCAGGAGCAGGTTCACACGAGTGGCGACGAAAAAATCATCCGGCCGGACATGATCGTGCGAATGCCTGACAACCGCGAGCTGGTTGTTGACGTCAAAACCCCGCTCGAAGCCTACCTGGAAGCGGTCGAAGCGAAAGACGACGCGCAACGACAACTGGGTCTGAAGCGGCATGCGCGCAATCTTCGCGAGCACGTGCGCAGCCTGGCCGGCAAGACATACTGGGACCAGTTTTCCCGTAGCCCGGAATTTGTCATCCTGTTCATTCCCGGCGATCAGTTCCTGAGCGCAGCGCTCAATGAAGACCCGGACCTGATTGAATACGCGTTGTCCCGGCAGATCATCCTTGCGACCCCAACAAGTTTCGTCGCACTGCTGAAGGCCGTTGCGTACGGCTGGCGACAGCTTGCTCTTGCGGATAACGCCGAGGAGATCCGCGGCCTTGCCGAGGATCTCTACGGTCGACTGACCGCGTTCGTCGGGCACCTGAATCGCGTCGGCCGGCAATTGGCCAGCAGTGTCGAAAATTACAATCGCGCGGTGGGTTCACTGGAGCGAAAGGTATTGCCGGGGGCACGAAAATTCGTCGAGCTGGGGATACGTCCGAAGAAACTGATGGAACAGACCGAGGTACTCGAATCGTTGCCGCGGGAAATGACCGACGAATCGTCCGAAAACGACAACTCGAACCCGCCGGATCCTGCCGAGAACATCGACAAGACACTGCAGTGAGTAACCTGTCGTTGCCTGCAACGCATTGCGAAGGAAATTCGATTTGAGCGTCGACCCGAAGACCTATGTATTCCGCCCCGGGCTGTTGAACGGCAGGGTGATTCTGATTACAGGCGCCAGCGACGGCATAGGCCGGGCACTCGCGCTTTGCGCGGCGCGACTCGGCGCACAGATTATCCTGCACGGCCGCAACCTGAAAAAACTGGAGGCGGTTTACGACGAGATCGATGCGATCGACGGTTCGTCCAGACCGTCCATAGTGGTGATGGATCTCGCGACCGCCGACAGCGATGCCTATATGTCGCTGGCGGCGGGCATCGAAAATGAGTTCGGCAGGCTGGACGGACTGGTGCACAACGCCGGCATTCTGGGCAAGCGCACCTCCATCGAGCAGTATGACGCGGCGGACTGGCAGCGCGTGCTGCACGTCAATCTGACGGCTCCGTTTGCGCTAACCCAGGTATTGTTGCCGCAGCTGCGCCAGGCCGAGGATCCATCGGTGATTTTCACCAGCAGTGGCGTCGGACGAACCGGTCGCGCTTTCTGGGGCGCCTATTCCGTGTCGAAGTTCGGCACCGAGGGCCTGTCGCAGATTCTGGCCGACGAGCACCGGCATACTCCGCTTCGCAGCAATTGCGTGAATCCGGGGGCGACTCGAACCGGAATGCGCCTGCAGGCGTATCCGGCAGAAGATCGGGATCTGCTTAAATCGGCCGAAGAAGTGCTGCCTCCCTACATCTACCTGCTGGGCCCGGACAGTCGTGGCATGACCGGCGAAAGCCTGGATTCGCAGTGATAAATCACTTTAATAAACTATCTTTTTCTATTGTTTTTTATACGTTTTTTCCGCTTATCACCGGGTGATTCCTGTCCGGGTGGAGCCAGGCCCGCGCTAAGGTAAAGGGAACGAACCTGTCCTGGCGTCAGTGCCTCGTAGCGGCCACGTCGAAGCGATCTCGGAAGTTCTATTGGGCCATAAGCCGTTCGCGTGAGTCGACTGACCCGATACCCCAGCGCTTCCCAGAGCCGCCGGACTTCGCGATTGCGGCCCTCGCGAATCGACACCTGAAACCAGCGATTGGCTCCCTCCCCGCCGGCAGGTATCACCGAATCGAACGACGCCATTCCGTCATCGAGTTCCATGCCGTCGCAAAGTCTTTGCAGTTCCGCCGGACCTGGTTGCCCCTGAACCCGAACCGCGTACATGCGAACCACCTCCGATGACGGGTGCATCAACGCGTTTGCCAGTTTGCCATCGGTGGTAAATAACAGCAGCCCGGTAGTGTTGATATCGAGGCGCCCCACCGAAATCCAGCGGGCGCCGTGCAGTGCGGGCAGCGCATCGAACACAAGCGGTCGGCCCTCCGGATCGTTTCGACTGGTCAGCTCGCCCTCATTCTTGTGGTACATGAGGTAGCGATGCGACGAGCCTGCCGGCTTGACGGTCAGCCGGCGGCTGTCGAGTTCGAAAAGTTCGCTCCCAGATACCGGCTGGCCGAGGGTCGCAATTTCACCGTCGATTCGCAATCGACCGGCCCTGATCCAGTCCTCGATTTCACGTCGCGAGCCGTGGCCCGCCGCGGCTAGTACTTTTTGTACGCGTTCGGACAATGCCGCCCTCGCTAACCTCGTGATGCTGACGCGTCGTTTTCCTGCTGATCGTCCGGTTCATCGTCGATCGCCAGATCCGCAGTCACATCGATGGCTCTAGGGTCCGGCCAGGGTTTCGCAACGATTTCTGTAAATTCGGTGTCGTCCCCGTCATTGTCGTCGTTGGCATCGACGGCAATCTCCGGGTACAGAACCGGCAATTCGGTAACCTCCCCGCCTTCCAGCTCGACGTCCTGTGATTCGACATCCGGCAAGTTCAGCTGAACGCGCAAACTCTCCCAGTCCGACAGATCCGCGAGCGGCGGGAGATCATCCAGTTTCTTAAGCCCGAAGTAGTCCAGAAATCCTTTGGTTGTGCCGAACATGGCCGGTCGCCCGGGCACATCCCGATGGCCGACGACTCGAATCCAGTCACGCTCGAGCATTGTTCGCACAATATTGCTGCTGACGGAGACGCCGCGAATCTCCTCGATTTCGCCGCGAGTAATCGGTTGACGGTACGCGACCAGCGCAAGTGTCTCGAACAGCGCGCGAGAATAACGGGGCGGTCGTTCTTCCCAAAGCTTCTGCAGTCTCTCAACCATGCCGGGCTTTATTTGCATGCGGAAACCGGATGCAACTTCGGCGACGGTGATGCCCCGTGGGTCGTATTCCTGATTCAGATCGTCAAGCGCCTTCCGGATATCCGCTTTCTCCGGTGCGGAAGCCGTATCGAATAGTGCTTGCAACTGATCGACATTCAGCGGCCGTCCAGCCGCAAGCAGCGCAGCTTCGACAAAATATTTGATCTCTGTAGCATCCATCAGGAATTCAGCTCTCCGTCCTCAAGTAACTCGTCTTTATTGGAAACGAGCCGCACAGACGATGCAGCCCGCACGTGCAAGGGCGCGAAAGCCTCCGCCTGCACAACTTCGATCACGGATTCCCGCAATAACTCGAGAATCGCAATAAATGTTACGGCAACACCCATACGCCCTTCTTCCGGATCGAAGAGATCCGAAAACGATGAAAAGGTGTTTGCCTTGATTCGAGACAGGATCTCCGACATGCGCTGACGAACCGACAACGGCTCCCTTTGCAGATGCAGATTGGAAAACATTTCCGCACGCTTCAAAACGTCGTGGAACGCGATTAGCAATTCCTTGAGCGTTACATCCGGAAGTTTCGTCGTGACTTTTCGCTCCGGTGCTTCTACTTCGACGGCCATCACGTCACGTTCAAGTCGTGGCAAAGCGTCCAGATCTTCGGCAGCCTTCTTGAAACGCTCGTACTCCTGCAGCCGGCGAACCAGCTCCGCACGCGGATCCTCTTCGTCCTCTTCATCGCTTGGCGGTCGTGGCAGGAGCATTCGCGACTTGATTTCGGCAAGCATTGCCGCCATCAGCAGATATTCCCCCGCCAACTCAAGCTGCATTTCCTTCATCAGCTCTATGTACTGAACATACTGTCGGGTAATTTCCGCAATAGGGATATCCAGCACATCGATGTTTTGCCGCCGGATCAGATATAGCAGCAGATCGAGCGGACCTTCGAAGGCCTCGAGAAATACCTGCAACGCATACGGCGGTATGTACAGATCCTGCGGGAGCTGCGTGACCGGCTCGCCGTCGACGATGGCAAACGGCATCTCCGACTGTGCCGGCCCGCTATCGCCCTCCACAACGGGCTTGGGCGCGTCTTTGCTGGTCAGCACTCTAAGTTCGGGTTTCATGGGTATTCCAGGCGAGGTCGCCGCATTTTAACGTAATTCATCGCCCATCCTGCAACTGCTTTCAGCGCAAGGAGCTGACATCTCCCAGCCCGACCCGAAGGATTTCAACCGATCCGCCTGACAGGTCGATAACGCTCGTCGGCTCAATGCTGGCAGGCCCGGCATCGACGATCATTTCGATACGATCACCGAGTTTTTCCTCAATTTCGAAAGCATCGTTGAGCGGCATGTCAGCTCCGGGCAAAGACAGCGTCGAGCTCATAATCGGCTCGCCGAGTGCCTCAAGCATCGCGTGCACCACCGCATTATCAGGTACACGAATTCCAATGGTTCGACGCTTCGGATTCTGCAAACGCTTGGGAACTTCGCGAGTGGCCTCGAGGATAAAGGTGTACGGACCCGGAGTAAGGGATTTCAGAAGCCGGTACGCCCAGTTGTCCACTTTCGCGTAGGTACTGATTTCGGAGAGATCGCTGCAAACAAGCGTGAAATTGTGTTTCTTGTCCGTCTTTCTGATGTTTCGAATTCGATCAATGGCGCGCCTATCGCCTATATGGCAGCCGAACGCGTAGCTCGAGTCGGTAGGGTACGCTATAAGCCCGCCACGCCGGATCTCCGCGACAATCTCGGCGATCAGTCGCGGCTGCGGATGCGTTGGATGAATTTCGACCCTGATTGCCACGCGCGGATTGTACCGGTACCCGAATTTCTGCGCTGCACCGTTGCCCCTCCTACGAGCGGCCAGGTATTTGAGCTATTATGCGATCCCTGATTCCTGCCCAAATTGAGCTATACGTGTTGTTTCTTGCTGACTTCCTGCCTCTGATTCTGTTTCTCGGTGCATACCTATATAAGGACATCTATTTTGCGGTCATCGTATTGATGATCGCGATGCCGATTGGACTTGCCGTTAAATACTTGATTTCAGGGAAGATCGACCGGATCTACCTGTGGTCCACGATTTTCCTGCTGGTGATGGGAGGCGCAACGGTTTACTTGCGTAATCCGGCCTTTCTTTACTGGAAGCCGACTGCATTTTACTGGGCGCTGGCCAGCGCTTTTCTGCTCAGCAGATGGATTGGCGAGAAGGTTCTTGTCGAGCGCTTCTTCACTGTGATCGGCAAGCTGCCGACCGACCGTATCTCGAGGGGACAATGGCGCTCACTGAACCTCATCTGGGTGGCATTCTTTGTGGCACTGGGCTTGCTGAATATTTACGTAGCCTACAACTACAGCGAAGCTTTCTGGGTTCGCTTCAAAGTGTTTGGACTGATGGGCATCACCCTGGTTTTCATGACAGCGCAGACGTTTTGGATTGTTTCGCGTTTCGACAGTCACAAATCCGACACAGACGATCTGGAGGTTTGATCATGTGGTATGCCGTAATGGGAGAGGACGTCGCAGACAGCTTGCCAATGCGGCAAAAAGCAAGAGACGCGCACATTGCCCGTTTGAAGGCCCTCGCCGCTAACGGCCGGGTGCTGATTGCCGGACCACACCCTGCCATCGATGCAGAAGATCCGGGTCCAGCCGGCTTCTCCGGCAGCCTGATCGTAGTCGATTTTCCCTCGCTGGACGAGGCAAAGGACTGGGCAAGCAAAGATCCCTATCTTGAGGCTGGCGTTTACTCGAAGGTCACCGTCAAACCGTTCAAGCGGGTACTACCTTGAGCGGAGATCGGGAAACGAAGATTCGTGAGGCAATCAGCGCTCGATTTTCGCCTTCCGAACTATCAATCAAGGACCAGAGCCACTTGCATGTCGGCCATGCTGGGGCGAAGGATGGCAAAGGTCACTTCGACCTGACGATTGTTTCCGAGGAATTCGCTGGGGTGACCAGCATCCAGCGGCATCGAATGGTTTATGATGCGCTGGCCCAGCTCCTGCAAACCGATATTCACGCGGTGCGAATCAAGGCACTTACCGAATCGGAAAAGTGACTCCGGCAGACCGATTACATATTACGAACAAGGGATATTGCACGATGAAACTACCTATACGTTCCAGTTTTTCTGGAGCTATTGCTGTCTTTGCCCTGAGCGTCACCGGGCACCTGGCACACGCGGAAACCGTAACTACAGTCAACGGCGCAGCGATTGAGAGCGATGTACTGGATTTCTATATCCAGAGTCGGACCAATCGTCCGGCCGCGCAAGCAACTGCAGAGGAGCGTGAAGCGCTGACATCGGAACTGACCGACATTTTCCTCTTGTCGACCCAGGAGTCGGCAACCAGCCTCGAAAAGGAACCACAGATCCGGGCACAACTGGAATTGCAACGACGCGGTATTCTGGCGCAGGCCGTAGCGGCGGATTTCTACTCGAGCGTTACCGTTTCGCAAGAGGAAATAGCTGCAGAGTATGCAAATCAGGTCAAACTAGCGCCAGCTCAGCAGTTCAAGGCCCGGCACATTCTGGTTGAAACGCAAGGACAAGCGGTCGAAATCATTACCTTGCTGAATGGCGGCGCTGATTTCCAGGAACTTGCCAGGGAACGGTCGACAGGGCCGTCCGGTCCGAACGGTGGCGAGCTCGGCTGGTTCTCACCGGATCAAATGGTGGCAGCGTTCTCCGACGCTGTTGCGAAACTTGAGGATGGCGGCTACACCAAAGAACCGGTTCAAACCCAATTCGGATGGCATGTAATATTGCGTGAGGAGTCCCGGTCGGCTGAAGCACCGACTCTGGAAAGTGCGCAGACAGAGATTACGCAATACCTGCAGAACGTGAAATTTCAGGCTTACCTTCAGTCGTTACGAGACGATGCCAAGAATTAGAGCCTGCTTAACTTAATACCAGTTCGCTTAACAATAAGGGCGCCATTCGGCGCCCTTTTGTTTTGTTGCAAATTGATTTGTGAGGCTGATCACAGCAATGGCAATCGTATCTGCCTATTCTGCGCGCGAGTCGTCTCTAATCGCTCAGAGGCGGCTTCTCCAACCCTCGCATCATCTTCATGTTGATACGAGACCTAAAGTCGACAGGGACGTCGACTTTTTTTTTGGCCGCCTTTTATCTCTCAGCTACCAGCAGTTTGATTCCGCCGTAGGTTCGGCCGCGAACCGATACGACTTCACCAACACTCGGCGCACTTCCGTTTGACAGCAATGCCGTGTAATCAACTGTTACGCCACTGACAACCGCTGTGCCGATTGATGTGTTGACTTCGTCAACCACTCCGCGCAGGAATGAACTATCTACTGCAGCGATCGGAACGATCGAAGCATCTACGATGCCACCCAGTTCCTCATCTAGAGATCCGTAAATAGCGACTGAAGAGCCTGGCGAAATCCCTGCCAGAGCCTGGCTATCGGCAAAAATAGTTTGCCCGAGAACCGACACGAAATCTGCGCCGACAACATCAACGGTACCGATAACAAGCAGATCACTGCCCTCGATACTCAGCAGGTCGCTGCCTTCGATGCTGAGAAGATCGCTGCCCTCGATGCTCAGCAGGTCGCTGCCCTCGATACTCAGCAGGTCGCTGCCCTCGATGCTCAGCAGGTCGCTGCCTTCGATGCTGCGAAGATCGCTGCCCTCGATACTCAGCAGGTCGCTGCCCTCGATACTCAGCAGGTCGCTGCCCTCGATGCTCAGCAGGTCGCTGCCCTCG
>JAOUGX010000089.1 GCA_029865385.1 Gammaproteobacteria bacterium | reverse complement strand
CGGCGCCGGAGGACTCGCGCTGTTCGGCGGCTATCTGGCCAATCTCAGGGATGCCAGAGCCCGCGACGGCGGCGCCGTGATGCTTATCGATGCCGGGGACATGTGGCAGGGCACGCTCGAATCCAACATTGCCGAAGGCGCACCGGTCGTCGCCGCCTACAACGCCTTGGGATATGCAGCAGCCGCGGTCGGCAATCACGAATTCGATTTCGGGCCGGTGGGACCGGAAGTTATGCCGAAGTCGATTGACGACGACCCCAGGGGTGCCCTCAAAGCCCGCGCCGGCGAGGCGAATTTTCCACTGCTCGCAGCAAATCTGATCGATGAAGCGACGGGCGCTGCGGTATTCTGGCCGAACGTCAAGCCGTCGGTTGTGGTCGCGGTTGCGGGAATTGACGTCGGCATTATCGGTCTCACCAGCCGGAATACATTGCGCACCACGCTCTCTGCCAATGTGCTTGGCCTGCGCATCGCCGGCCTCGCTGAAACCATAGTCGCCGAAGCCGCAAAACTCAGGGCGGCTGGCGCCGACATGATCATTGTGACTGCCCATGCCGGCGGCGACTGCGGCAGCTTTGAAGATCCTGCAGACCTCGGCAGCTGTGATCCGGACTCGGAGATTTTCGCTGTCGCCCGCGCACTGCCGGCGCAAACCGTCGACCTGATCATCGGTGGTCATGTTCACAAGGGCATGGCACACGAAGTGAACGGAATAGCGGTCATTTCATCGTGGTCCGGCGGCAACTTTTTCGGTCGCGTGGATTTCCGGATCGCTGGCGATGGGGTGCTGGGGCGCCGGATTCTTGCACCGACCAGGATATGTCGCTACGTCGACACGGAGTCGGGGCACTGCGAACCTGCTGCCGTCGCCGGCAAGTCAATCCTCGCGAGCTACGAAGGAAAGCCAGTGATTCCGGACGCGCGGATTGCAAGGATAATCGAGCCCGCAATCGAATCAGCGGCCGCACTCAAGGCAGAAAAGCTCGGGCCGGTCCTCGAAACACCGTTTACCCGGCAACCGGACCCCGCATCAGCGATAGGCAACCTGCTGACGGACATCATGCTGGCATCCGATCCGCAGGCCGACGTCGCCATTCACAACACACTGGGCGGTATTCGCGCAGACCTGCCCGCCGGCGAGCTGACCTACGGCAGCGTTTACGAAATGTTTCCTTTTGATAATCGCATCGTCCAGATTGCGCTTACCGGCGCAGAGCTGCGAGCGGTTGTTGCCAACCAGATCGAAGGCCCCGTTCGTCGCGGCAATGTCAGCGGCATCCGCGTGATCGCCAACTGCGATGATGACGGGCTGATCGTCAGCATGATTGACAGGACCGGCCGGGAGATCGGTGATGATGAACGATTGCTTGTTGTCAGCAACGATTTCCTGACAACCGGCGGCGATGTCGTGTTCACACCGATTATGCCGGCGGAAGGATTCGACACAGGCAACGACGGTCCGTTGATGCGCGACGTTATCGTTGCGTGGATGCGCGATCGCGGCGGCACCTTGAATGCGGATGAGTTCATCGATTCGGAAAATCCACGCTGGAGTTTTCCGGGAACGGCGCCGGTCGAGTGCCGGGCGTCGGCCATGTGACAGAATTCTAACGACGAGGATGGCTGCGCAAGGCGCGTCAGTCGACTAGTGCAGAAAGCTCTTTCCGTATTCCAATGGCGGCAGGCCGAAGAAACCCGCGAGGCTCTGGCCGATATCAGCAAATGTCTCACGCATGCCCATGGATCCCGGACTCACGCCCGCGCCGTAGGCCAGGACAGGAATATGCTCCCGTGTGTGATCGCTGCCCGGCCAGGTCGGGTCACAACCGTGGTCGGCGCAAAGGATCAGCACATCGTCGTCTGACATCAACTCGATCAGCTCCGGCAATCGTCGGTCCAGGTACTCCAGTGCCTTGGCGTAGCCTTCCACATCCCTGCGATGCCCGTACAGCATGTCGAAATCGACGAAGTTGGTGAAGACGATCGAACGATCTCCCGCATTGCGAAGCGCTTCGAGCGTAGCATCGAACAACGCGGCATTGCCGGTGGCCTTCACTTTCTTGCTGATGCCCCGGTGCGCGAATATGTCGGCGATCTTTCCGACGCTGATCACTTCGCCGCCACTGGCGACCAGCCGATCCAGCAGCGTATCGGACGGCGGGGGCACCGTCAGATCACGCCGGTTTCCGGTTCGGACAAAATCCGAAGCGTTATTGCCGACAAAGGGCCGGGCAATAACACGACCTATGTTGTAGTCGTCGACGAGTTCACGCGCGGTATCGCAAAGCTTGTACAGCCGCTCGAGACCGAATGTCTGTTCGTGGCACGCGATCTGGAAAACACTGTCTGCGGACGTGTAAACGATGGGCTTTCCCGTTCGCATGTGTTCTTCACCCAGCTCGGCGATGATCGTTGTACCCGACGAATGGCAGTTTCCAAGCACGCCCGGCAGATCGGCGCGAGCTTTAAGCTTGTCGAGTAGTTCCGGCGGGAATGTGTTCGTCTTTTTGCTGAAGTATCCCCAATCGAACAGCACCGGCACACCTGCGATCTCCCAGTGACCGCTTGGCGTATCCTTGCCACTGCTGAGCTCCCGGGCAAAGCCGTATGCGCCGATGATTTCGGTGTCGCGGCTGCAGCCTTGCGGGAATTCGCCGCTGCTCTCTTCCGCGGCGTGCAAAAGGCCCAGCCTGGCAAGGTTCGGCAACTTGAGGGGTTTCTTGGCAGCGCGCTGCGCGGCGATATGGCCCAGCGTATTGGCACCGACATCGCCGAACTTGTCGGCATCGGCGGTGGCGCCTATGCCGAACGAATCCAGTACAAGAATAATCGCCCTGCCCATGCCGGCATTGTAACGCAGGCGACGAAAAAGGGGCCGGATACATTTTTCCGTAAGAAAAAATGTATCCGGCCCCTTTTTCGTTAGTGGTGGGGCGACTCCGGCACCATGGCACTTTCGCCGAAAAACTCTATTCGAGTCAGGAAAGTGTAGTCACCCTCGATCGCCATCAGGCCGATAAATACCAGGATTGCTATTGGCGGCAACAGGATCGCGAGCTTCAGCGCCAGCCGCTCCCATTTCATGTGCATGAATATGGCGACGATAAATCCTGCCTTTACGAACATGAAAATCAGGATCAGGGTCCAGCGCAAATTTCCTTGCAGATGCAGGTAGTCGACCATGTAAGAAAAGAAGCTGACGACGAACAGCAGCCCCCAGATCCAGAAGTAAATACTTAGCGGATGTTGTTGTCCTTCCTGGCTCGCCATGTGCGATGACTCCCGAATACTTTACCAAAGATAGAAGAAGGCAAAAATGAATACCCAGACCAGATCGACGAAATGCCAGTACAGGCCGGCGATTTCAACGATTTCGTAATTGCCGCCGCGCTTCTCGTAAAAGCCGCTCCTGACCCGGAAAGCGACGACCAGCAAATAGATGACGCCGGCTGACACGTGCATTCCATGGAAGCCCGTAATCATGAAGAAGCTCGATCCGAACTGTGCGGCGCCCATCGGGTTGCCCCACGGACGAACACCTTCGTCGACGATCAGCTTTGTCCATTCGAACGCCTGCATGCCGACGAACATGGCTCCGAGCGCAGCCGTTGCCACCATCAGCCAGAAAGTCTTCGTACGATCCTTGCGGTATCCCATGTTCACGGCCATGGCCATCGTGCCGCTGGAGGTAATCAGCACGAAGGTCATGATGGCGATAAGAATCAGCGGGATCGGATCGCCGCCAAATGACAGTGCGAACACTTCGCTGGGCAGCGGCCATGGGTCAGTGGTCGAAATCCGCACCTTCATGTAGGAAATCAGGAAGCAGCTGAAAATGAAGGTGTCCGAAAGCAGGAAGATCCACATCATGGCCTTGCCCCAAGGCACGTGGAACGCCTGCTTCTCGCCGGCGAAGTCGCTGGCGACTCCCTTCAGACCGGGATTCAGAACTGCTTCTGACATATCTCGCTATCCTTGTTCAGGTCGACAATAACAAACCGAACAACACCAGCCACACCAGCAACAGGTAGTGCCAGTAGACAGTGCATAGTTCGATGCTCAGGCGGACGCTGTCTGCTTCAGCGCCGGTCCACACTTTGATTGTCGAGCGCGCCCAGACATAGAGCCCGCCGAGAATGTGCAGGCCGTGGACAGCCGTCAACAAATAAAAGAATGCGTTGGCCGGATTGCTTGTCATGTAATGACCGGACGCATACAGTCCCTGCCAGGCGAGCAGCTGCCCGCCGAGAAACAGCAAAGTGAACAGGCCGGAGATCGCGAGGCCGGGCTTCAAAAACGACTGTTTCGCTGCGACAGCCGCATTGCGCGTCAGCTGATAGGCGATGCTCGCCAGCACCAGCAGCCCGGTATTGATCCAGAGCATGTTTGGCTCGGTAAGCGGGCTCCAATCCGCCATGTGCATGCGCATCGTGTAAGCGCTGATGAACAACGCGAACAGCGATGTTGCGACTGCCAGGAAGGTCGTCAACGCAATGGTCTTCGAGTGCGTATCCAGCGAACGGCCGGAGACAGCGTCATCCGCCGCGCTGGCCATCCACGGTTGCGTGTTGAGTGTCTGTTTCAACAGCCAGCCGATGACCGTAGCCATGATCGCCGCCAGGAAGATGAGCGTAATCGTCATTGCCAGGTACTAGTGCTTCACGCCATGGTCCCGACCGCTTGGCGCCTTGTCCGCGGGCACGGTTTGCGGAATAAAGTCGTCTGGGTAGCCCGGCACGCTGTAATCGTATGCCCAGCGGTGTACCTCCGGCAGGTGGTGACCCCAGTTGCCGTGCTTCGGCGGGGTGTCCGGTGTCAGCCACTCGAGCGAGGTCGCGCCCCACGGGTTTGGACCGGCTTTCTCGCCGCTCCGCAGGCTCTTGATGATGTTGACGAAGAACAGGATCTGCGTCATTGCGACGATTATTGCCGATACCGTGATAGCCGTATTCAATGAATGCGCCGACTCCGGCATGAATGACGGATCGCCCATCGCAAAGTAACGCCGTGGCACGCCAAGGAAGCCGAGGTAGTGCATCGGCAGGTAGATCGAGTAGGTACCGAGGAAGGTCAGCCAGAAGTGCCAGCGGCCGAGACGTTCATCGAACATCTTGCCGGTAATCTTCGGGAACCAGTGATAAATCGCCGCGAACACGACGAGCACCGGCGACACACCCATGACCATATGGAAGTGAGCCACGACGAAATAGGTATCCGACAACGGCAGGTCGACCACAACGTTGCCGAGGAAAATTCCCGTCAAGCCGCCGTGGATGAACGTGAATATGAAACCGATGGCGAAGAGCATGGGCACGCGCAGGTGAATATTTCCTTGCCATAAGGTCAGCACCCAGTTGTAGACTTTCAACGCCGTTGGAACTGCGATTATCAGCGTGGTCGTGGCGAAGAAGAACCCGAAGTACGGATTCATGCCACTGACGTACATATGATGCGCCCAGACGATGAAACTCAAACCGCCGATTGCCAGGATGGCCCAGACCATCATGCGATAACCGAAAATGTTCTTACGTGCATGCGTCGCCAGGACATCGGACACGATACCGAATGCCGGCAGCGCGACAATGTAAACCTCCGGATGCCCGAAGAACCAGAACAGGTGCTGGAACAGGACCGGGCTGCCTCCCGTGTGGCTCGACTGTTCACCCGCGATCAAAGCCGCGGGCATGAAGAAACTGGACATCACCGTCTTGTCCAGGATCATCATGATGGCGCTGACCAGCAACGCCGGAAATGCAAGCAGGCCGAGTACGGTTGCAGTGAAAATTCCCCAGACCGACAGCGGCATGCGCATCAACGTCATGCCCTTGCAGCGAGCTTGCAATACCGTCGTAACGTAGTTCAGTCCACCCATCGTGAATGCAACGATGAACACCGCCAGCGACAGCAACATCAGCAGGATGCCCCAGTCGACGCCCGGCGTTCCTGCGGCGATGGCCTGCGGCGGATACAGCGTCCAGCCGGCGCCGGTGGAGCCGCCCGGCACGAAAAAGCTTGCCAACAGGATGATGACTGACAGCAGGTACACCCAGACACTCAGCATGTTCATGTACGGGAACACCATGTCGCGCGAGCCGCACATGAGCGGGATCAGGTAATTGCCGAAACCACCGAGAAACAGCGCCGTCAGAAGGTAGATCACCATGATCATTCCGTGCATCGTGACGAACTGGTAGTAGTGTTCGGGCGTTATGAACGAGAAGTCGTTGGGGAAACCGAGCTGCAAGCGCATCATCACGGACAGCCCCAGCGCGATCAGTCCCACAAAAATGGCGATCAAGCTGTACTGGATTGCAATGACCTTGTGGTCCTGGCTCCAGATGTACTTGGTGATAAACGTATCCGGATCGTGATGCTCGATCTCATGGTCTCGATCGGCAATTGCAACGTAGGCCATCAGGCTCCCCTTGTCACTGTTCGTGCTGTCTGTACTGTGTTGATGTCTTGTTCAACGCTGTCTTACAAAGTGTTGATGTATGCAATGACATCGTTAATTTTCTGGTCGTCTTTCAGCGTCGCGCCGATCAGGCCCATCTGCAGGCCATAGTAATCGCGACGATGAGCACCGCGGACGCCGTCCCTGAAATTATTCAATTGGCGTGCGAGGTACCAATCGGTCATGCCGGCAAGCCGCGGCGCATTCATCGCCTGGATGCCCTGCCCGTTGCCGCCGTGGCAATAAGCACATACGGCATAGGTTTTCGCACCGGCTTGCGGATTGCCTTCGATCGTTGCGGGCGGCGCCTTGTCCGGCAAGGTCTGGATATGTGCGACGACGTTGCTGATTGCTTCGTCGCTGGCCAGTATGTTCGCCATCGGGGCCATCTGCCTGCCGTAGATGTCGTCCTCGTGCACACCGCGCAAGCCGTCCTTGTAGGCGTGAATCTGGTTCTTCAGATACCAGCCGCTCTGGCCGGCGATCTTCGGCGCATTGAGCGCCAGCAGTCCCTCGCCCTGTTGCCCGTGACAGGCAGCGCAGACCGCGTACTGAGCCGCGCCGACAGCTGCATTGCCCTGGACGCCCGCTTGCGTTTCGGCCCAGGTCGGATTACTTGCAAGCCACTTTTCGTAATCAGCCTGCGACTCGACGACCACGGCTCCACGCATCGCAAAGTGCGCGATGCCGCAAAGTTCCTCGCAAAGGACTTCATAGGTACCGATTTCGGTCGGCGTCAACCACATGTAGGTTTCCATTCCGGGCACGAGGTCCATCTTGACGCGGAACTGCGCGACCGTGAAATTGTGCAACACGTCCTTCGAGCGCAACAGCATCTTCACCGGCACATCGACCGGCAGGTGCAGTTCC
Source organism: Gammaproteobacteria bacterium (assembly GCA_029865385.1). Taxonomy (GTDB): domain Bacteria; phylum Pseudomonadota; class Gammaproteobacteria; order Steroidobacterales; family Woeseiaceae; genus JAKEGN01. The sequence continues at coordinate 6,883 of JAOUGX010000089.1, read as the reverse complement.
GCGCTGGAAACCAGCACGTCGTCCAGGCCGAGCGGATCGGCCGGATCCATGCCGAAGGGATTGTCTGCACCGATCAGGCGTGCGTTGACGTTGCCGAACTTGCCGTCTTCACCTGGCAGTCGATAGCTCCAGTGCCACTGCTGGCCAAGCGCCTCGACTTCAGTTGCGCCGTCCGGGACGTTGACGAACTTTGCCCAGACGAAAAGACCGGGCGCCAGCATCGCGGCAACGCCGATGGTCGTAAATACCGTCAACCAGAGTTCGAGCTTCTTGTTTTCCGGATCATAGACGGCGCGCCCGCCCTTCTTCGCCCGGTATTTGATGATCGCATAAGCCATGAAAATATTGACTGCGACGAAGACGAATCCGGTAACCCAGAACGTAATGTCTATGGTGTCGTCGATCTGGCTCCAGTTCGATGCCAGTGGCGTAAACGTCCAGGGACTCAGGAAGTGGAACACGAGGGACCCCACAACCAACAGGATCAATACAACTGCTAAAGGCATACCTGTCGCATCCTTTTCTTTGAAATTCTGCGGAAGAATTGAGCGGCTTCCGATGAGCCGTCCGTCATGTTCTTGATCAGCACGCTTGGTCTATTCAATCTGCTTCTACTTGTCGCAATCCCTGGCAGGACGCCTCCCCCGATCGATATCTGTGAGCCGTCTAGTTCTGTTTGTTTCTGATTCTGGTTTTAGCAAACTGATACGAGCCCGGACATCTCAACGGTAGACAGCGCTGCCCGGCCTGCAGGCAGGATAGATTATTCGGTCAGTGATTTCCACTAGAGACGGTCGATTCAGGATATGGTATCCGGCATACAAGCTATTGATTGCTGTCGAATTAAACGACGTGGCCCGGCGGCTTGCTAGAAGGTCAGCCGGAGATCGCGTTCGACCGTCTCGCGAGCCTTTTCCAGATCGGATTGCAGATGCTGCAATTCCTCTTCGAGGGGGCCCGTCAGATCGGCCGTTTTTACCTTCAGCGGAATGGAGCCCGGCCTTTCGCTGATTTCGGGTGTAACTGTGGTCACGCTTGCCGGTTCCGGGACGGGTTCCCGATTCCAGTTGATCAGCACAATGACCAGCAGTGCCGCGGCAATTCCGGTCAGGCTGCTCGCCCACCAGAACGACTCCCTCGTTCCAGGCGCAACGGGCACGGTCCGCTGCTCGGCCGCCGAACGAATTGATGCATTTATACGGGCACGAAGCTGCGGCGACACGTCTGCCCGGATGTCGTTCGCATCCGCAAGGAGGCGTCGCTCGAATTCGTCGTTGTCATGCCTGTTCATAAGACTTGCTCCTTCCGGAAGCCACGGAACCCTTGCGCATTTCCGTCTGCAGGCGCCTTCGGCTTCGCATCAGCGATACCTTGGTCCATGCCAGCGAGCGATCCATCGCCTGCGCAATGTCCCTCACCGGCAGGTCCTCGACATACCGTAACCAGAGTGCCGAATACGCTTCTGCGGCCAGTGCCCGTTTGGCAACGAGCCAGAGATTCTGCCGATCGGACTTCTCGATGCACTCCACCAACGGATCGCGGCTGTCAACCGGCTCCACCGGATCCAACGCCATCTGCTGCGGTTGCCGTGAGGCGTTTCGCAGCGCGATTCGGTACAACCAGGTGCTGAAGCGCCGTTGCGGATCGTAACTGTGCAAATACCTGAATACATTTACGAACGTATCCTGAACTGCGTCCTCTGCATCGGCTCGGCTGTTGCACCGGCCGAGCAGGAATCGCAGCAATCGACCCTGGTAGCGTTCAACCAGTTCGTCAAACGCTTTGGCTGACCCGCGTTGTGCCGCCTCAGCCAGTTGCTCATCCGTTGCCACGGTATTGCCGGATCTCCGTGGCAATAATCAGTTTTTCAATACCTGGACAATGGTCTTGGAACTGATAACGGTACTGATCGACAACACCTTTTCCTTCACCTGGACGCGGGTGTTCCGAATCAGCGTTTGAATCTCCGGATCGAGTTCCGTATTGAAAGCCTGCAGGCTGATGAGTCCGTTGACGATACCGCCAATTGATTGCGCCAATTGCGGGTCTGTCGACACCAGCTGCGCTTCCACGGCGATTTGCTCATTGCTCTCCGACACCAGCAGTGCAACCTGCTCCGTATTGCGGATGATATTCGATTGCCATCCGTCGCTGTCATTGCCCAGATCATCGGTCTTCAATCCTGCCTGCATGAAAGTCTTGTCCGCTGTCAGTACGAACAGTGCTCCGCTATGCGCTGCGCTTCCTGTAATCTTTCCGCCACTATCCAGCATGGCCTGCATTTCCCCGGCGGTCGACGCAACGATCAGCTTGTTCTTGACTGCAAAGCTGAAGAAGGCTTCATCATCGAGCCCGTCAAACGCGATTTTCGAATCGCGCCGCTTTCTGTCCTCATGCCACTCGCGCTTCATGTCCTGCAGGTGATAGTAGGCCTTGCCTTTGTGCATTCGCGTATCGAATTTTGCTTCTGCCGCGGAAAGAGCCAGCACCTTGTCCTGGGTTTCCTTGCTGATGTTGCCCTCGAGCACGACGATGGTTCCCCGGCCGACACTGGAAAATGCCGTTATGCGGTCCGCCTCCTTGTTGATATCGATGCCGACGTCATCGTAAATTTCCATGAAAATTTCTGAGTTCATCCAGCCGTAGAGCTCGCCCCCGGACGCGGACTCGCGCATCTGTTTCAGGTCCGCATGCAGATACCAGCGGGTGCCGTCGGGCAAATCGCCCGTGCGCATCTCGGCATTTGCCAGCAATGGCGCCAGACAAATCAATGAAATCAACATCTTGAAGGTTCTGCTCATGTCGGAGTCCTGTAAGGCAAGCGGTGAATTTACAGGCTTATAGCGCCGCCGGGCGGAAAAGGTTACAGCGTCGAGCGAATTCGGGTTTGTAGCCTGGATTGAAAAGTCGCCCGCAATGCAGGCTACAAAGCAAGTCCGCAAGTCGCGGTCGATTTTACGTCGGGTCGCCTGCAATGCAGGCTCCTACAGTCATTCTATTGCCCTTGTAGGAGCCTGCATCGCAGGCGAGCCATTGCCTATTGCCCTTGTAGGAGCCTGCAGTGCAGGCGAGCCATTGCCTATTGCCCTTGTAGGAGCCTGCATCGCAGGCGAGCCATTGCCTATTGCCCTTGTAGGAGCCTGCAGTGCAGGCGAGCCATTGCTACGCTTCGTAGACTGTCCTGCCACCGAGCACGGTGCGCAGCACCTTGATCTTGATAATGCTGTCGGGATCGACGTCGTGCGGATCTTTCTCGAGGATCACGAAGTCCGCAAGCTTGCCCGGGACGAGCGATCCCTTGATATCTTCTTCGAACGACGCATACGCGCCGTGCATCGTGCAGATGCGCATAGCCTCGGTCACAGTAACGCGCTGATCCGGCCCCCAAACGCGCCCGCGCTGATCTTTTCGTGTCACCATGCTCTGGATCGCCATCATCGGCTCGTAAGGACCGGGTGTGTAGTCGGAAGCCGGCGCAACGGGAATTCCCGCATCGAGAAAACTTCGATGCGCGAACATCGACTGCATTTTCTCCGGACCGTATTCGACCCACTTGTTGCCGTGATAATAGGCGTAGGTATAAAACGGCGCCGGCACGACGCCCGCCGCCTTGATGCGCGCCAGCAAGCTGTCGTTGATCAGCGAACAATGCTCGATGCGATGACGCGGATTCGGGCCGCTGTAGTTTTTCAAAACGCGCTCGTAGGCATTCAGCACCATGTCGATGGCGACATCGCCATTAGCGTGAATGCCAATGCGAAAACCGTGCGCTACGGCATCGTCCACGGCGTCATCGATCTGTTCCTGGGTCATCGTCAGGATACCGAAATCGGTCGGACGCCCCTCGTAAGGCGTGCTCATGCTCATCGTTCTTTCGGAAGCGGATCCGTCGGCGGAGAATTTGACGGCACCGATGCGCAGCATGTCATCGCCAAATCCGGAACGCACGCCGGCCGTTTTCAGGCCCTCGTAAACTTCGCTGTTGCCACCGGGCATGAATGACAAGCGGAAGAACAGCTCGCCGGCATCGCGAGCGTCCTGGTAGGCGATGAAATCGTCGTAGGCGCCGTAGGCATCGGTGGTCGACGTGAGTCCGGCTGCCGCCATGTTAAGCGAGGAGATTTTCGCGGACTGCTGGCGCATGCGACGATCCATTAGCGGCCAGGTGCCGGCGGCGCGAAAAACGTCGAGCGCGTGCTCCGCAACCTTGCCGGTGAATTCGCCGTCCTCGCGAAAGTACTTGCCGCCGACCGGATCGGGCGTATCCATTGTGACTCCCGCAACCTCGAATCCTTTCGAGTTGACTACTGCCGTGTGGCCCCCGCGGTGCCCGACGAACACAGGGTGATCGGAAACCGCCTCGTCGATGTCCTTGCGGGTCAATGGCCGTTCTTCCTCGAAGATCGTGTCGTCGTACATGACACCGCGAACCCAATGGCCCGGCGGAGTTTTCGCCGCCTGCCCTTTCAGCGCCTGTTTCACGTCCTCGATACGAGGCAGGTTGACGTTGACACCGAGCGCCTCTTCGGCGAACAGGGGATGGCTGTGGGCATCGATGAATCCGGGTGTAATCGTCATGCCACGTGCGTCGATCCGTTTGGTACTCGATCCGGCCAGATTGCGAATATCGTCGTTCGACCCGACTGCCAGAATAAAGCTGCCGCGTACTGCGAGCGCCTCGGCCAGCGGTTCGTAGGAATCCATGGTCAGAACCCGTCCGCCGGTCACGATCATGTCGGCATCGCCCAACGCACTTTCGGCACGCGCAGGCGAGGACGCAAGGCCGAGTCCGACTGGCGCCACCATCGAAGTACCCAGAAATCGTCTGCGTGTGAACTTACTCATGCCTTCACCCCTTCCTGTAATTAACTTCTAAAGCCCCGAACCGTCCTCGGAATAGATAACCCAGATCTTGGTGTAGCCGTCGGTATCCCATATGCCGGTCCATTCTTTCGGAATGGTCACCGCCTCGCCAGCATCGATGACCTGCTTGCTGCCATCGCTCGAGGTCAGCGTCACACCACCCTCAATGAAGTACATGAATTCATCGACGCCGTAAGGCTCGGTGATCTCCGCGCGAACTTTGCCGGAGCGGTACATGCCGGAGGCAAATTTCTTGTCGCTGCTGAGCAGGGTCGTGACATCCAGGGTCGTATTGCTGCCATGCGTCGTTTCCGTCATGTCCGGCCGTTCGAAAATCCTGCCGGCAATTTCTTCCTTGCTGATCTTGGCGGGCAGTACGGTCTCGTGATGTGCCGACACGGCAATCCCGGCTACAGCAAGCACAGCGGCCGCTAGCAAAATCTTTTTCATATCCAACTCTCCTCGTCGTGTTGTAGTTTACAAATAAGCAATCAAGAGGTAGCCCGCGGCCGTAATCAGCGCGCCGATCAGAGCATACGGTAGCTGCGTCAACGCATGCTGCATCGATGTCGTTCCGGTTGCCTGGGCGGTCAGAACAGTCGCGTCCGAGTAAAAACAGGCGTGGCTGCCGAAAGTGCTCGCCGACAGCGTTGCGCCGATCACGATGGTCATGTCCGCGCCGAGATTGTTCGCCAGCGTCGTCACGATCGGAATAATGATGACAAAAACACCCCAGTTCGATCCGGTCGTGAACGATACGAGCCCCATTGTCAGGAAAACGATCAGCGGCAGCAGGTCGGGCGTCAGGAACGGCTGCATGGTCTGCACCACATAGGCCGGCAAGCCGAGCGCGTCATTCACGTCTTTCAATATGAAAGCGGCAACCAGCACCGCAAGCGGCTCGATCATGGTCTTGAATCCGTCGATCACCGTATCGAAGGTGTCGTTCATATCGAGCATCCTGAGACCGAGGATCGCGACCAGCGTGCCAGCCAGCGTAACGTAAACGCCTTTGAGGAAATCCTTGTCGAAATACAGCGTCAGCAATACCAGCGCCAGCATCGGGATGACGAACATCGAGATACGCGGGGTGACGCCGGTCTTGGGCTGTATCAGCTTGTTGGCCTTCTCTACATGCTCAGCGCCCGGCGGCACGGTTACTCCCGTGGTCTGCGCGCGCTCCTCCGCCTTGCGCATCGGGCCGAGCGACGGTATCCAGCCGGAAATTACCGCCGGCACAATGAAGATCGCGACCCAAGCGTACAACATGTAGGGAATGGCGCTGATGTAGACGTTCAGTCCCTGCCCTTCCTCGGCAACGCCGTTGGCAACGAGCAGTCCGCCGAAGAACGCGCCCCAGGTGGAAAACGGGATGATTACACTGACAGGCGCGGCAGTCGAATCGACGATGTAGGCCAGCTTTTCCCGCGAGACCTTGTACTTGTCGGTCAATTCGCGCATCGACGAGCCGACCGCGAGTGAGTTCAGGTAATCGTCGACGAACATGAAAATGCCCAGCACCCAGGTCATATACAGAGCGCTTTTCTGCGAGCGCACCATCGACGTCATCTTGGCGGTGAAGGCCTTGGTTGCGCCGGTGCGGATCAGCAATGCGATAACACTTCCCATGAAGCCGCAAACGAGGATTACCCAGGCGACGTCCTCGTCAGTCAGTACGCGAAGGGTTGTATCGGCAAAGCCCGTGACCAGGCCGCTACCGTGCACGATACCGAGACCGACCAGCGCACCCGCAATGAGCGACTCGATAGGCCGCCGCGTTACGATGGCAAGTATGAAAACCAGCAGGGTCGGGAGCAGCGAGACGATTCCGAGGTCCTGCACGTGCTACGACGCCGCCAGTTGTTCGTTGACTGCGCGATCCGCAGCATCGATCGCGCCATTGACGTAGGCGTAAGCTTCCGCATCCGAATTCGCGATGGAAATGCGGCCGATTCTTGCGCGTCCCGCAATGTGCGGGCCGTCCTTGCGGCTCATACCCGGGGGATCGCTCAACTCGTTG
>JAOUGX010000087.1 GCA_029865385.1 Gammaproteobacteria bacterium | reverse complement strand
TGCCGAAAAGGCTGATGCCCATCATCCCCAGGGTTTCCTGCGACAGATGCAGGTAGTGCCGAAGCACGTCCGGCTCGGACATTTCAGGCAAGGCAGCGGCACTTCTTCGCCGCATTGCGGACGGCACGAGATCCTTTGCGTCGCCGACGGTTTTGTGAACTTGCGGGCTCGCCAGCGGAAAGTGACAACCGCGTCGGCCGGCGACACCCATCTCAAAAATGACAGGCTCATCCCAGACGGCCGCGTGATAACGTCGCAATCGTGTCGTCATGACGAGCATACCTCACGCAATTTTTCCGCGAGCAACATCAGGTCCTGCTCGTTGTGCATCTCGGTTACGCAGAACAGCGCACTCTGGCCAAGTTCCGGAAAATGTCGGCTCAAGTCGAGCCCGCCGAAAATACCGTGTTTCAACAGGGCTCTGTTGATCTCATGAACCTGTTTGCCAGTCGAATCGAAATTTACGACAAACTCCTTGAAAAAGCCTGATCGTGGCAGTACCCGAACTCCGTCGATCTTGCCAAGCAAGTGCGCGCAGTAATGTGCGCGCTGTATGATCAGCTCGCCGAGCTCCCGAAAGCCGCGCGGACCCAGCAAGGCCATGTAGACTGCGCAGACAATCGCCCACAGGTAGGTCGAATTGCCGGTCCAGTCTTTTGCTTTTTCCCTGGATCCATAGGAACACTGGTGCATCAGGACCATGCTGAATCCGTAATCGCCTTGCGGCGTTTCGGTGATACTGATCATTAGCGCGGGATACTCGTGCGCATAGCGTGGCTCGTCGCGGGAAGCGATGAAACCCCCGAGTCCGCCGCCGCAGTTCATGTGGATTCCGAGCGGCTGGATCGACCCGACCACGATGTCCGCACCGTACTCACCGGGGGGTTCGAGTATTCCCAGCGATACCGGGTCGACGCCGACAATCGTTTCCGCGCCATGGCGTCGGGCCATTGCGGAAATTTCCATTGCCTGCGATTCAATCTGTCCGAGATATGACGGATTCTCGAAATAGACGGCTGCAACGTCGTCAGCCAGGCGTCGTTCCAGGCTCTCGAGATTCAGCAAGCCGGTTTCCGGGTCGACGTCGATGTCGACGATCGAAATATGTGAGTGCATTTCGGGCGGTTCGCAGTAGCTATTGATTACTGCGCGTCGTTCCGGGCAAAGATAGCGCGGCAGAAGGACCTTGTTGCGGCCGGTCATCCGGGCAGCCATTCGGATCGCGTTTCCGGCGGCACAGCCCCAGCTGTAGACGGGCAGCGCCACGAGTTCAAGGGAAAGCAGCTCTCCCAACTGACTGGTGAATTCGAACCAGGCCTGATTTCGCCCGAGGTCCGACGCGACAGTTCCCCAAACCGGCGTTAGGAATTCGCTTCGCTGCGCAATCTCATCGCAAACGGCTGGAACATGGTGTTGCCAGCAGCCACCTCCCAGGAAACTCAGCGCGCGCTGGCAACTAATGTTTTTTCCCAGCTTGCCTCGCATATGCCGACTGAGATCGACCTCCGAGCTCATGGCCTCCGGCAGATCAAGAGGATTTCGCAGGCGATGCTCCCGCGGAATTTGTGCGAACAGCTGATCCACGGAGTCGATTCCGAGTACCGCAAGCAACTCTTGCTTGAGTTCGGCCGTGGAATTGGGCATGAAGGGATGTGCACGCGGTTCGGCTTGCATTCGATAGTGCTCCTTTCGACTACATGGCCGGCCAGGGGCGCGGCGACGATGCTATATTGTTTCGTACTATAGCATTGCGAACAGATGTTCGCATATCACACAAAACGGGCAAATTCAGTGATGCGACACCGCCTCGGGTTGATAATCAACCCCGTTTCCGGCATGGGGGGCGCCGTTGGTCTTAAGGGCACCGACGGCGATCGCGCGTTGCAGGCTGTGCGATTGGGAGCGGTGCCGGGCGCGGGACTGCGGGCTGAAATCGCCCTTTCCGCGCTGACCGAGATCGACCAGTGCCTGGAGGTTCTGACCTGCAGCGGCAATATGGGCGCAGAGGCGGTCAGCAAGATTGGACTGCCGATGACGATCGTCCACCGACCCGCCGCAGCATTGACCAGCGCCGTTGATACACGTACCGCCTGCAAGCGACTGCTCGAGGCGCAGGTCGAACTGATCCTGTTCGCCGGCGGAGATGGCACGGCGCGCGACGTCCTCGACGCGGTTGGCAAAACGGTCCCGGTGCTCGGGATACCGTCGGGCGTCAAAATGCACTCGGCTGTCTTTGCCAACTCGGCGCGAGGGGCGGGCGACGTTGCACGCGCGTATCTTGTTGCTGCGGATCGGGCATCGCTGCTGCAAGATGCGGAAGTCATGGACCGGGATGACAGTAATCCCGATGTAGGTTCACCGTCGTTGTACGGGTATTTGCGAACTCCTCGGCTGCAATTCCTGGTTGCACCGGCAAAGGCGTCCGGCGCGGGCTTCGAGTCGATCGATGACGCGTGCCGGCGAGTAGCAGAAAGCGTAAGGGACGGGATGCTGACGCTGATTGGACCTGGCACGACAATGCGCTGCCTGAAACGCCAAATGGGATTCGAAGGCACGTTGCTGGGCGTCGATGCGGTGCGCAATGGCAGCGCGATCGGTCTGGATCTGAATGAAAAGCAGATACTGAAGCTTCTGCAGCACGATGACGCGCGTCTGATCGTGAGTCCGGTCGGAGGCCAGGGTTTCCTTTTCGGTCGGGGTAACCAGCAATTGAGCGCCGCCGTTATCCGTAAAGTGGGTCTGAACAGGATTATCGTAGTTTCATCACTGGAAAAACTTGCAGGCCTGAGCGAGTCGCGGCTGCTCGTGGATACGGGCGACGAGCAACTCGACGCCGAACTTGCAGGATACATTCCTGTAATCGTGGGGCGCCGGCGAGTCGTTCAATTTCGCGTGTGCAGTTCAACTCCGGTATATGCCGGCAAATGACTCGAGAACGCTATACGTATATTGCCGCGGAGGTGCGCCGATGAAAAAAGCGAAACCTGGCTGGGCTTGGCGAAACTTTTGGAAGACCGACAGGGCGGCGTCCTGCGTTCCCGGCAATGCGGATACGGAAATCGAAATCCACGAACACTGGCGAGCATATTTTGCTCGTCTGCCGGATAACAGCCGTATTCTCGATATCGCTACAGGCAATGGAATCCTGTTATTACAGGCCGCGAAAGTTGCGCGGGACAAGCACTTTGTTCTCACCGGCATTGATCTGGCCGATATCGATCCGCATCGATACGTGTCGGAGTTCAGCCAGGTCAACGTAGAAGTCGATTTCGTCGCCGAAACGGACGCAGCAAACATGCCTTTCGAAGACGGGAGTTTTGACGTCGTTGTTTCACAGTACGGCCTCGAGTATGCGCAGCTCGGTTCCGCGCTGGACGAAGTCGAACGTGTGCTCCGCCCGGGGGGATACTTCTGCTGGCTTGCGCACTGTGAGGACAGCGACGTCGTCATGCAGAACCGCGATCAATCGGACCAGGTGAACTTTCTGCTGGGTCCTGACGGACCGGTCGTTGCGATGGAAAGGCTGATCTCTCGCATTGCGCGCAACAAGAACCCGAAATGGGCGATGACCCGACTGGACAAAAGCATGCGACTCGCAGAAGCATTCTGCCGGGCAAATCCGCCGGCCGGCATTGTGACGGAGGTTTGCAACGGTTTCACGGAAGTGGCAAATCGGTGGCAGGCCTATGCTCCAAAAAATCTTCAGAAAATGGTTGTGCATACCCGGACAGAACTGGTTGCACATCGACAGCGAATTACCGAGCTTCGCGCTGCGGTGATTGGCGGAAAAAGGGCGGACTTGGTGCGAGAGCGCCTCGCCGCAGCGCGATGGGAAGAGCCAGAAATCTCTACACTGTGTGTCGGGTCGGCGTCCGGCCCGGTTGGACTGATGATACGGGCGCGACGCGGCGGGTGTTGAGGCCGTGCCGTAGCCTCGGCGACGCTTACGAAAAAGCTTCAGCTTGTTGGGCGAATATTCAGTCCGGCTTCCAGCGCTGCAGGAAAAACCCGTATGACGCGGGCAATATCGACGTTGGCGACGAATGTCCGACGGCCTGTGCGGCATGATAAGGGAAGTTCGGATCGTCCAGGAGCTTGCGGCCCATTGCAACGAGGTCGGCCGACCCGTTTGCGATTATTTCGTTCGCCTGCTGCGCCTCGGTAATGAGGCCGACTGCCATTGTGGGAATGCCGGCTGCCTTGCGAATCTGTTCCGCGAAAGGCACCAGGTATCCAGGGGACGGCCGTTGCAGTGCGCGACCGGAAGGTCCGATGATGCCGCCGGAAGAGCAGTCGATCAGGTCGACTCCGCGCTTACCCAGCTCTCGGGCCAGCGCGATCGTTTCCGAAATGGTAACGCCGCCATCTATCCCGTCTACACAGGAGGTCCGGTAAAAAAGCGGCATGCTTTCCGGAATTACATCGCGAATCGCCTCTGCGACGCGCAAAGGAAAGCGCATCCTGTTTTGCAGGTCCGTGCCGCCCCAATGATCGTCGCGTTTGTTGGAAATCGGCGAGAAAAAGCTATTGATCAAATAGCCGTGTGCGCCATGGATTTCTATGAAATCAAACCCGGACTTGACGGCGCGCAAGGCGGCCTGGGCAAACGCTTCGAGTAATGACCCTATCTCTGCTCCACTGAGTTCGCGCGGCGTGGGCCAGCCATCCGTCAACGCTATCGCGCTTGGGGCGACGGCCTGCCAGGCATCATCCGACTCGTGCATCAGTAGCGGAGCAGCGCCGTTCAACGGAACTGCTGCGCTTGCCTTGCGTCCGGCGTGTCCAATCTGAATTCCCACCGGGATTCGCTGGTCGTGATAGATCTCGACGATCCGGCGCAAGCCATCGATATGGCTGTCGAGATAGATGCCCAGGCACCCGGGTGTAATGCGGCCATCGCGGGTAATGGCGGTCGCTTCAACCATAGCCCCGCCAACGCCAGACAGAGAAAAGCGGCCGTGATGGGAGAAATGCCACAGCACGGCATGTCCATCGTCGGCGATGTACTGGCACATCGGAGTGACAAAAATTCTGTTTCGCAGCGTGACACCGCGCAGCCGGAAAGGCTGGAACAACGGAGGTTCCGGACTCGCGGCGGACGAACCCCGGCTCGGGATTTTCCGTTCGGACGGCTTCGACATCTCGACTATTTTCTTGTATCCAGATCTTTCATGAAGTCGTCGAGATTCTTCATCAGGGCGGCTATTCGCTCTATTCGCTGGACACCTTCACCGCCGAGATCGGAAAACCTGGTCAATGGGGCACGAACGTCACCCATTGGATATCCAGCGGCGGCAGCAAGTGCTTTCGAATAGCACTGGTGGCCGTAACGCGGGTGCCCTTCAGCAATAACGTGGTCAATCTGAATTGCCAGTCGCTGGATCTGTTTTGCGGCATCGATATTTCCGTCATCCAGCAGATCCCACAAGCGGGACGTCGCATAGGGAATATAGTTGCCAAACGGATTGACATAACCGACTGCGCCCAATTGGAAGCTTTCCACGGGCCGTTCGCCTGCGAACACATTCATCGTACCGCCAGTTTCCTCGACGATGTCAAAGACCCTTCCAACGTCCATGCTTGCTTCTTTAATGTAGCGGATATTTTTGAAAGCCTTGGTCAGCCGGGCGACAAGCTGTGGCGACATGTCGATATTCGACGTGAACGGATTGTTGTACAGCATGATTGGAATGGCGACTTGCTCGGCTATCGCCCGGTAGTAATTGAAGATTTCGTCTTCGGTCGGCGTGTAATAGTAAGGAGGGATAATCATGAGGCCGTCCGCGCCAAGGTCCTCGGCTTCACGGCTGTATCGCACTGCCGTCGGTGTGAACGCATTCATCGTGCCAACGAGAACGTCCATCCGCCCGTCGACATGGCGTATTGCACACTCAACAAGTTTTCGTCGTTCGCTCTCGGTAATCGTGAGAAACTCGCCGGTAGATCCAAGGAGAATAACGCCAGGCACCCTGCATTCGATCTGCCAATCCAGGAAGTTTTTCAGAGAATCCGTGCATATGTCATTACCGTCGCCAGTAAACGGGGTTACCGCGACGGTATAGCTGCCATGAAACGTCTTTGACATCGGGTGTACCCTCCCTGATTCTCGTGTTCTGTGACCTTTCCGCCCGGCGCGGGTACCGGCTTGTTGCGCGATAGGCAAGCAGAATGTGCACGCTATGCGACCATACGTTAGCATAGCGAACAAATCGATGTCTTCAAAACCTTTTGTTCGGGGGGAATCCTTTGGTTGACGTCCTGGTGATCGGCGGCGGGATCGCAGGCTGTACGACGGCCTGGTATCTGGCGTCCGAAGGCGTGGACGTGATCTTACTGGAGAAAGGCGAGCTCAATGGTCTGGCCTCCGGCTCCAATGCCGGCAGCCTCCATGCACAGATACAGCATGAGCCGTACGTCGAGTACGGCGCGAACTGGTCGAAGAGATTCTTGCCGGCGCTGTCATTCTACGCCTATTCGATAGATCTGTGGCTCAAAGCGGAAAGCGCGTTGCAAGCCGATCTGGAGGTGTCGCTGGACGGTGGGCTCATTGTTGCCGAAACCGGGCAGCAGATGCGCAACATCGAATCGAAAGCGGAACTGGAGCAGCAGGCCGGGCTCGCAACGGTTCTTCTTGATGGTGCAGCATTGCGCGAGGTCGCACCATACATCTCGCAGGATATGTGCGGTGGCGCACTTTGCCCACTCGAGGGGAAAGCGAATCCACTGGTCGCCGCGCCCGCGTTTGCGCGTGCCGCGAAAGGCCTGGGCGGCAAAATCCTGAGCGGGCATGAAGTCCTGAATATACGGCGGAGAAAGAACGAATTCGTCGTCGAGACGTCGAACGGAACCTTTCAGGCACGGCGTATCGTGAATGCGGCCGGAATCAACGCCGGCGTGTTGGCAGCCATGGTTGGCGGCAAGTTGCCCATCCAGGCATTTCCGATCCAGTTGTCAGTGACCGAGCCCGTGGCACCTGTCGTGCGGCACCTTGTCTACTCGGCAGAGAGCATGTTGACGCTGAAGCAAACCAGGGCCGGAACCATTTTGATTGGGGGCGGGTGGCCGGCAATATCCGACCGGAATGGGCGCGCGCAGGTGAGTGCGGAGTCGTTGTCCCGTAACCTCGCGGTCGCATTGAGAGTCGTGCCGTCTCTTGCGGACGTCAATATCGTACGAAGCTGGGCTGCCGTCGTGAATGGAACCAGGGACTGGTTGCCGATCATAGGAGAGCTAAACTGTGCACCCGGATTCTTCATGAATTATGTCCCGTGGATGGGATTTACCGGCGGGCCCGCCGGAGGACGGATCGTCGCAAGTCTCGTGCAAGGCAAGGCGCCTCCCGTCGACTTCGACCTGACACCGTTCTCGCCGTAACAGCTCGGATTCTATTTTGGATGCGACAGAATCTTGCTGACGAATTCACGTGTTCGATTCTCGCGCGGCGCAGCAAAAATCTGATCGGGCGTACCTATCTCAACAATCCTTCCGCTATCCATCATTGCCACTTTGGTCGAAACCTCGCGTACAAATGCCATCTCGTGCGAGACGATCAGCATCGTAATTCCCTCACTCCTGAGTAGCCGGATCGTGTCCAGCACTTCGTTGACCCTTTCCGGGTCAAGTGCCGACGTTACCTCATCCAGCAATAACAGTTCAGGATTGGTGGCGAGTGCACGTGCTATCGCCACACGTTGTTGCTGACCGCCGGAAAGCTGATCTGGATACGCGTCCTGCTTGTCTTCCATTCCCACCTTTTTCAATAATGATCTTGCGTGTTCTTCGGCCTCGCGCCGAGGCCGCTTTTTTATTTTGATAGGTGCAATTGCTACGTTCCGCAACACGCTCATGTTCTGGAATAGATTGTACTGCTGAAACACGATCGCCATGCGATTTCGCAATCTCCGCAGGTGCCGCCGACTGCTGTAGTCGACGCGCTCGCCAGCAATATGAATTTCGCCATCGATCGGCGGCGTCAGGCCGATCAGCACGCGCAACAAAGTGCTCTTTCCCGAACCGGATGGGCCGATAAGGCTGACGACCTCACCTTTGTCTGCAGACAACGATACGTCTTGCAAGACGCGCTGCTTTCCGTAAACGCTGGATACGTTGCGAATTTCAAGATGACTCAAGTCGTTTCTCCAGATACGCGGCGAACCGGCTGAGCGGATACGACAGCATGAAGTAACACAAAAGAATCGCACCGAATCCCAGGATTGGCGAGAATCCGCGATTGACAAGCATCTTACCCGCGAACGTCAGTTCGATAACTCCCAGTTGCGAAGCCAGCGATGTGTCTTTGATGAACATCACAATAAAGGCAGCGGCGGGCGGCAAAATCACCCGCCAGGATTGCGGCAAAATAACCATGCTCATCATCTGGATGAAACTGAAGTTAAGAGTCGCGGCTCCCTCAATCTGTTGCCGCGGCACGGATTCCAGTCCCGATCGAATAACTTCAGACAGGAAAGCAGTCGACAACAGGCAGACGGAAACCGTTGCGATGCCTAGTAGCGATGTGCCCGGGATCAGTGGCTCAATGGCGAACAGCACGATAAACAGTATGACGAGAAACGGGATACGACGGAAGAACTCGACGTAGACGATGACGAGCAGCCTCACCGGCATCAGTATTCTCGTCTGCGTCTGACGTATTATCGCAATGAAAAGGCCGCACACGAAACCAACGCCGCAGCCGATCAGTGTCATCCAGAGTGTCCGGCCCATTGCTTGACCGATGAACACCAGATTGTGATAGCCGAAAAATTGTGGGGCTTCCTGGACAAGACGTTCAAACATCAGAGCACCTTTGCATCGACGCGGAACGCCCAACGGCCTACCAGCGCAAGTGTCGCACTGGCTATCAGAGTCAGCAGTGCATAAATGACTGCGACTACCAAGAACGTTTCGATACTTCGGAGATTCTCCGTGCTTATATTGATGGCACGGCCGGTCAGCTCTTCTACTCCAAACAATGCAGCGAGTGAGCTACCCAGCACAAGCCAAACGAAGAAATTGGAAAGCGGCGCGTAAATCGTTTTGGCGATATGCGGCAATATGACGTACAGCAAGATCTGGAAGCGCGACATGTTCAGTGCGGTTGCTGCTTCAATCTCAGATCGACGTACGGAAATCACACCCGCCCGGAGAATTTCAGTCAGATAGGCACCGGAATTCAGAGTTAATCCGACTACGACCGCTACCAGAGGATCCAGCAGTATGCCGACATCCGGTAATGCATAGTAGAGCAAGAATATCTGTACCAATGCCGGTGTATTGGTGAAAAATACGACGTAAGCAGATGCAATCCGCCGGGCCACACGTTTTCCATTGACTTTGGCCACCGCGCCGAGGACTCCGATCACGGCGCCACCCCAGAACGACGTAAATGCAATTCCCAGCGTAAGAGCAGCACCGCCCAACAGATAGGGTAATTCCCTGAAGACGGCGGCAAATTGGAAGGTGTATTCCACAGGCGAATCGTTCAGCGCTCAGAAGCAGCGTTGCCGATGCAGGTCAGCTTCAGAAATACGGATTCGGCACAATCGGCACCGCCATCGGACCCCCGTACCATTTGGTCCAAAGCGCATTGACGTCGCCGGACGTATGCAGGTCATAGAGCAGGACGTCCAGATATTCACGAAGTGAGTCATTTCCTTTACTGACGCCGATACCGCAGTATGCAACGAAAATTGGCTCGTCAAGCACGCGCCAGTTGACATTCTTGTAGTTGTTGGTGAAGTTCAGGAAGAAATCCACGTTTTCGACCAGCGCATCGGCGCGGCCCTGGGCGATCGCACGAATCGTATCAGCGTTGCCATCAACCAGGAGTGTCTTCGCTTTTGGCAGCTTGTCTTTAAGGATCGCAACCGAAAGATTTCCACGCATATTGACAAGTGTAATATCAGGATTGTTCAAATCCTCCCAACTCTGCGCCGCAACCTTGTCCGTCGTAATGACCCCCATCGACTCAGAGTGTAGTGGAACGGTGAAGCTGATCAGCTTTGCCCGCTCCGGTGTACGTGTCAGAGCACCGAGCGCGATGTCAATTCGATTCGACAGGAGAAACGGTACGCGCTGAGCCGCTTCGGTGGTGACCAATTCAAGCTTCACGCCCAGCGATTTCGCGATTCGATCCGCTATGTCGACATCGAATCCCTCGAGTTGGTTCGTCATGCCATAGGAACTCATGGGCGGAAAGTTCGGATTGACGCCGATTCGAATCGTTCCATCCTTGAGAATCTCATCAAGGCTCCTGGCAGTTGCCGGTTCGGCGGCAAGCATGAAGATCAGGGTAGTGATTGTAACGAGTAGGCGAAGCATGGGATTTCCTTACGTTGATACGATCAGATCATCGGGATCGCGACACGATACGAACGTCGGATTGCGAGCAAGTCCTGTGAATGTTGATGTGCCGCATAAGTCAGGTCAAGGCAAAATGTTCGCGCTGTTGGAATTTGTGTTCAATAAGTCACTTGGCTGAATGGCCTGCCCACAGGATCCGGCAATTGTCCTTAACGGCGTTGGTTTGAATGGCGGACGCGGTGCGAAGAAGTCGCTATCGTGACTCGTCGATCCCGAGCGCGAACACATTGATGCCAAAAGGCTGGAGCAATAGCGTCCTTGACAGCGTCCCATTCCGGCCCGACTGGCTTTCTTTAACGATGCGAGGCTTCGGCTGCCGTCAGAAAAATGCCTTTCGATGGTTTGCAGGTCGAGGTCTTCACAGCGACAGATAATTGTGTCCGGTCGCGCCAGCTCTGCCGAAAAATGCGGCGCCCGATACATTCTCCAAAGGGCTCGCTGGAATCGACGATGACGCATCAACTGGGACCGAAGGCGCGCCAGGACCCGATCGTTGACTGAGCCCGGGTCGAGATCACGGGCGATCGTATACCCGGCGATTGCGCCTTGGCAGGCAGCAACGCGCGCGCCGCCGAATTCACTCGCATCGCCAATGACGAAAACGTGCTCGGCATCCGTTCGTCCGTCTTGGGTTCGCCTGGCAATCACCGTACCCGTGGTGTGATCGAAGTCGTATTCACAACCGAGTGATCGAGCCAGTTCGCTTTGCGGAAAAAAGCCACTATTTATGCAGACAGAATCCACGCTGAAGTGCTTCTCCGTGCCGGCAAGAATGCGACCGTCGTCGTCCATTCGTGCGATGCTCGCCGTGTGTACGCGATCTGTTCCGTCGGCGCCAAAAAGGACATGGCGAAAATGCAGCGGGATTCCCTTCGCCCTGAGCATGGCCAGTTGACCAATCCCGGCACATGTAAGGCGGAAATCACTGAACATCATTCTCAGGCCGGCTACCGGCGAAGCAAACGGCGATTTCGCCGATTCCACGACAGCAACGACATTTGCGCCGGCTTTCGACAGTTCCTCCGCTACCTGAATATTCAATGGACCGTTTCCGGCAACCAGTACGCGTTTGCCTGGCACAGTCTTGTAAGCGCGAAGCAACGTCTGGGCCGCGCCGGTTGTCGTTACTCCGGGTAGAGTCCATCCTGGAAACGGAACCGGACGCTCGTATGCGCCTGGCGACAATACAATCCGCTTCGCAGCGATCAACAGCGTTTCGTCTTTACTTGATGCTGCAACTTTGCTGTTCTCGAACGTGCCCCAGACAGCAGTGCCCGATCGAATCCGTACACCCAGCTCTTCAGCCTGCCGTATCAGTTGGCGACCTTGGAGAAACTGCCGATCCAGCTGCTCCTCATGAATCTCGAATTCCAAAGACGGTTGCTTGAAATACTGCCCTCCAGGCAGTGCACGTTCGTCGACAACCAGTACTTGCAGTCCGTATCGGGCGGCTGCGATGGCCGCCGACAGCCCGCCCGGGCCGGCGCCAACGATAAGAACGTCGGTCGATATTTCCAGCCAGTCCCCGATACTGGCCGCAGGCGCTGTGCGGTCTACCTGCAAAATGCGTCTTGACGGATGTCGTGTAACCGCAAGTCCCTCCGATACCTTTTCCATGCAAGCACGCTTTGATTCGGTTCCGATCAGGATCTGGCACTCGCCGCAAACGCCCATTCCGCAATACATTCCGCGATCTGATTCGCTATGACTTTTCCGAAAGACAATTTTCCCCGCGGCGATCATCGCTGATGCGATGCTGTCGCCTTCATGGGCTTCAACGACCTCACCGTCGAGCAGAAATCGAATCCTCTCCCGACCTTTTTCGACTCCATCCAGCCGCACGTGCATAGGCGTTTCGACTCCTATCGAATGTACGAAGCCCCGTTAATGTCCAACGTGGCACCGGACAGATGCCGCGCAACGCCGCTGGACAAAAACTCAACTGTATTTGCAATATCCTCGGGTGGAACCCATTCTTTCATAGCAAGAGAATCTGTAATGGCTTCTTTACCACCCTGGGTTTCCGCAAATTGATCGGAAAGCCTCGTGCGCACGACGCCGGGCGCGACAATGTAGGCGAGAATTCCTTGCGATGCGTATGCGCGGGCAATCGTCTGTGTAGCATTGTGAATTGCAGATTTCGCCGCACCATAGGCAATCGAAGCGGGATTCGTAACACCCTTTTGAGCGGCCCAGCTGGAAATCGTTACAATGGTGCCGCCGCCGGTCTCGAGATAATGCTTCACGGCCTGGCGAAGAAGTCGCGCCGGTGCGAGCACGTTTACCTGCAGCGTTTCGTTCCAAACCGCATCCCACCGTTCTACCGGTTGTTCGATTCCTCCGTCCCAAAGCATGATTGCTGCATTGTTGACGAGGACGTCGATTCGCCCTCGCCACGCCAACGCGCTCTGCCACAAAGCCTCTACCGAGTCCAAATCGCTGAAGTCAGCCTGTAGCAGGCATGTTCTTGACGAATCCAGATGAGCGGTTGCTCTTTCGGCGCCCGCCCGGTCCGCACCGTACTGCGCCACTATGAACGCGCCCGAGGCGCCGAGCCGGCTCGCGATTGCAGCGCCGATTCCTTTGGACGCACCGGTGACGAGAATGGTCTTTCCAGCGAGATCGTACATTGCATGCCCCTAATTTCGTGAGCGACGGCGTAAGCTGTCGCCTTCGGCAGAATTTGTATTGGTCAGGAGTACGGCAGCTGCTTGACATCGACCATCGCGTACTCAATTGTGCGCACAAACGTACGCGAGGTTCAACCAGCTTATGGCCATCCTGAATGGCGGTGAAACGACACACGCGCGGAAAGTCGCAATAATCGGTGCGGGCAGCATCGGCACGGGACTTGCAGTGGTTTACTCGCACGCGGGTCATACAGTCAGCATTTTCGACGCCGCGCCGGCACAACGACAGCGTGTCTTACAGGAAGTAAGACGAATTCTTTACGACCTGCAGGAATTCGGCCTGGTCGCATTACCTGCGGATGAAATAGTGCGCAAAGTGCAGGTGGTCGATAATTTGAACGACGCGGTATCGTCCGCAGAATTCATTCATGAATGTGCGCCTGAAGATCTGGGTATCAAGCGAAGGATTATGAAAGAGCTGGATGAGGTCGCGCCGGCGAACGCTGTCATTGCCAGCGCGTCCTCCGCCATTACTGCGTCGGAGTTCGCCGATCGGCTCCCCGGTCGGGCCCGGTGCCTGGTCGCCCACCCTGGAAATCCACCGTACTTGCTGCGTGTCATGGAAATCGTACCGGCCGCGTTCACATCTGAAGACGCTGTCCGTCGTGCCTTATCGTTCATGGCGTCCGCAGAACTTGCCCCGATACGTGTGCGCCGGGAATTGAACGGCTTCGTGTTCAATCGTCTGCAGGGTGCAGTTCTCAGGGAGGCGTATTGCCTCGTGCGCGACGGCGTGGCATCGGTTGAGGAAATCGATCGGTTGGTACGAGACGGCCTTGGGCTGCGTTGGTCCGTGATAGGTCCGTTCGAAACTGTGGACCTGAATACTCGCGGTGGAATCGGCCGCCACGCCCGAATTCTGGGCCCCGCGTACCACGCAATGGGTGCGGAACGTGGCCAGGATGATCCGTGGACTCAGGGATTGGTCAGCGAGATCGAATCCCAGCGTCGAGCCATTATGCCCCTGGATCAATGGGATGATCGGGTCCGCTGGCGAAACCGGAAACTGATGTCACTCATAGCGGCCAGAGAAAGCGAACAGGATTGAGCTCCCCCTCGGCAATTCCACGACGGCCGAGCGCAAGCGATCGTAGGCAGAAATCCGGTTTCGAGGCCGTCGAAATCGGATACATCTGTGCGTAAGATAGAGATCATTTATATGGTCCAAATTAATCATGATTGCTTTTTGATGCCCTTTCCGAGTGATTTTTGCATCCGCTAAAAGCCAAGATGTTCGCAAAGAGCGGATCTGTTCGCTAAGCGCCCAAAATTCATTGACAATCTGCGGCTGTTCGCTCATTCTCAAAGTCGATCATTCGGCCGGTGCCGGTGCCTTCGGGG
>JAOUGX010000176.1 GCA_029865385.1 Gammaproteobacteria bacterium | reverse complement strand
TCAACCGCTGATCTCGAAATCGATGTGGACCGGATGACCATTCGCTGGAAAAACGAGCCGGTCAGCCTGACGCTGACCGAGTTCTGGATGGTACACGCGCTGGCGCGGTATCCGGGGCACGTCAAGAATCGCCAGCAGTTGATGGATGCGGCGCAGGCAGTTCTCGACGACAACACGATTACCTCGCACGTTAAACGGATCCGTCGCAAGTTCGTCGCACTGGACTCTTCCTTCGATGCGATCGAGACGGTGTACGGCATGGGTTATCGCTGGCTTGCGAACTGACCGGGAGGCGCTCGGGTGAGTCTCAGACGGCAGTTGCTTCTCGTCAGCCTGCTGACTTTGATCCTGCCGTGGGCCGGCTGCCAGTTCATCCGCGAAACGGAATCGGCGCTGCGTGAGGGTCAGCAGAGCATGCTCGCGGGAACGGCTCAGGCCATTGCGGATTCGCTGTCGCAATTTCCGGACGAATTTCTGCGTGCGCAAGGCGACGGACGTTACGGCGAAAACCAGATTTATGCGCACTCTCTGGGCTCCGAACCACTTATCGACGGCTATTTCGATGATTGGACAATCTCGCCCGCATCACTGCGACAGCTGCGCGGCACCGATGGGACGATTACATACGCGATCGGAATCTGGCGGCAGAGTCTTTTTCTGCACGTCGACGTACGCGACTCGAACATCGTCTACCACCGCAACGATCGGGCGGGTGCAGAATCGGCAGCGTATTCCGACCAGGTCACACTGGTCAGCTACGACACGCGGGGCGGACTGGTCGAATTCATTTTTCGCACGGAGGCGCCGGGCCGACTGGCCGCCGCGAAAAGGATCAACGGGCAGGTCAGTAGCGAAACACGCATTGTCGCAGACTGGCAGGACACGTCCGGCGGTTATCGCCTGGAAGCAAAGATCCCGCGCACATTGCTCGGCGAGCGCATCGGCCTCGTCATCACAAACACCGATAGCGAACGTCGTCCGGGTATTCGCAGCTCCAGCTTCGCCAGCGAGCTACCCGGTCCGTTGGTCGTTCCATCGGCGCTCCTTACGAGTTTCATCGAGGGATACGCGCAACCGGGTGCCGGGCTGAGGCTCATCGTTACAGATCCGTCCGGCTGGCGCCTCGCGCAGGCCGGCAGCACCGGCCGCCAACGCGGCGGCGCGAACGAAAGCACCAGCGCCTCGCGCCTGCTTCGGCTTGCCTACAATCTCATTCTCGAGCCAGGCGACGCGGCGGCACTCGCCGAGCCCGATGCATCGGGCCGGGAGCAGCAGATTTACATCAGTGATGCCCTGAATGGACGCATGTCGACCAGCTGGTTTCGCTCGCCGGAAACCGGTCGCGGCATCGTGGCGGTTGCGCAGCCGGTGTGGTCGGGCACGGTACAGACCGGAACCGTGATACTGCAACAGGGAACCGACGCAATCCTCAGCCTGACGAACCGTGCACTGACGCGGCTGATGAATTTCACGTTGATTGCAACACTGGTCGTCTCCATCACCTTGCTGGGATACTCGAGCTGGCTTTCTACCCGCATTCGAAGATTGAGCAGTGCAACCGGCAAGGCCCTGGACGGAGACAAGGTTCGATCGCAGCTTCCCAGTCTTACTGCCAGCGATGAAATCGGCGACCTGTCGCGAAGTTTCTCCAGTGTCCTGCAGCAACTGGGTGACTACAACGAGTACCTTCGAACGCTGGCTTCGCGCTTGTCCCATGAATTGCGGACGCCATTGACAATCGTCACATCGTCATTGGAAAACCTGGAGCACGAGAACCTTAGCGGCGACTCAGCGAAATACACTGCCAGGGCCAAGGATGGCGCACAGCGCCTGAAGAAAATCCTGAATGCGATGAGTGAGGCGAATCGGGTCGAGGAACTTATGCATAGCGCCGAGCCGGTCAGGTTCGATCTTTGCGAAGCCGTCCGCGGAACGGTATCCGCTTACGCGGACGCGTGGCCGCAAAGACGGTTTGTTTTCGAGTCCGATCTGCAGTCCGCCGACTGCCATGGCTCTCCGGAATTGTTGATACAGATGCTGGACAAGCTCGCCGACAACGCCGTGGACTTCAGCCAACCGGGCGATACCATCGTCATTCGCCTGCTGTCCGATCAGGAGTCACTGACGCTCTCGGTAAGCAACCCGGGTCCTCCGCTGCCAGCCACAATGCGTTCACAGTTGTTCGACTCGATGATTTCAGTGCGCGGTCGCGGTAACGACGAGCATTTGGGGCTCGGGCTTTACATTGCCCGTCTGATCGCCGAAGGCCACGGTGGCGCGATCCGCGCGCACAACAGCGACGACGGCGTGGTTTTCGAGGTGCAGCTGCCCGTTGCATCGGCCACGATATAGTCGATCTTCAGCAGATAAGGAGGAAACGATGGCGAACGAGGGATACCACGAACCGGTAGACGATTTGAGCGATGGCACGCGCGATATGCACAGGGCGATCACCTCTCTGATGGAAGAGCTGGAAGCCATCGACTGGTACAACCAGCGGGTTGACGCCTGCAAGGACAAAGAACTGGCGTCGATTCTCGCGCACAACCGGGATGAAGAAAAAGAACACGCGGCCATGGTGCTTGAGTGGATTCGTCGCAAGGACCCCAAGTTTGACAAGGAACTCAAAGACTACCTGTTCACGAAAAAGTCGCTGAGCCACGACTGACGTTTGCGCGCGATCGCACAGCGTGTCGCCTGCAATGCAGGCCAATTTGCCCGCTGTTCGGATGGAATCGCAATCGATCGATGCAAGTTGATCTTTAGTGCAATGTATACCGCAACGTCATGCGGTCGCCTGCGATGCAGGCTCCTAACAAAAGTACCGCTACGTGCTTCGCGAGCTGTAGGAGCCTGCATCGCAGGCGACCCAACTTTCAGACGCCGAGATAAGCCGCTATACCCTTCGCCGCTTCGCGCCCTTCGAAGACGGCGGTGACGACGAGATCCGAACCGCGCACCATATCGCCGCCGGCGAATATTTTCGGATTCGTGGTCTGGAATGAGTGGCCGTTGCGCCTCACTATGCGTACGCGCCTGTCGGGAAGCGTTTCGATACCGAACTCATTGAACCATGCGGGCGGATCGGGCCGAAAACCGAATGCGATGATGACGGCATCGGCAGGGATCACGTGCTCGGTACCCGGTACGAGCTCCGGCCGCCGCCTGCCACCAGCGTCCGGCTCACCGAGTTTTGTTTCAACGAGTTTTACGCCGCTGACCTTACCCTTACCGACGATTTCCAGTGGCTGCCTGTTGAACAGAAAAACGACACCCTCTTCGCGGCTGTTTGCGACTTCACGCCGCGACCCAGGCATGTTCGTTTCGTCACGTCTGTAGGCACAGCTGACACTGGCAGCGCCCTGGCGAATTGCTGTGCGGTTGCAGTCCATGCCGGTGTCGCCGCCACCAAGCACCACGACGCGCTTGCCGGCGAGATCGACCAGCGCGGGTCGATGGCCGCCTACCTTGTCAGCGAGCTCGCGGTACACATTCGATACGAGGTACGGCAAAGCCTCGTACACGCCCTGAAGCGTCTCGCCCGGAAACCCGCCCTTTACGTATTCGTAGGTTCCCATTCCCAGGAAAACCGCATCGAACTCATCGAGCAGGGACTGCGGCGATCGATCTTTGCCGATACGGGTATTCAGCACGAACGTTACGCCCATACCTTCGAGAATCTGTCGTCGTTTCACCACGACTTCCTTTTCAAGCTTGAATGGCGGAATGCCGAAAGTAAGCAGACCGCCGATTTCCGGATTGGCGTCGAACACCAC